>CAZTMF010000043.1:0-13186 GCA_964614675.1 uncultured Caulobacteraceae bacterium
ACCGGCTGCGGCCTTCTCCTGCCCGCTCGACAAAATGCGGCGGCGCAGACGGTCCAATCCAGCTGGAGCATGCTCTGATCATGCGGGTTCTCCTTGTCGAAGACGATCCTGACCTCTCGCGCCAGCTAAAGCTGGCGCTGGGCGACGCCGGCTATGCGGTCGACCACGCCGCCGACGGCGAGGAGGCGCATTTCCTGGGCGACACCGAGCCCTATGACGCGGTGGTGCTGGACCTCGGCCTGCCCAAGATCGACGGGGTCTCGGTGCTCGAGCGCTGGCGCAAGGAGGGCATGGGCGCGCCGGTGTTGATCCTGACCGCCAGAGGCGCCTGGAGCGAGAAGGTCGCCGGCTTCGACGCCGGCGCCGACGACTATCTGACCAAGCCGTTCCACACCGAGGAGCTGTTGGCTCGCCTGCGCGCCCTGCTGCGCCGCGCGGCGGGCCACGCCTCCCCGGCCCTCGTCTGCGGGGCCCTCCGGCTCGATCCCCGCGCCGCCCGCGCCTCGGTGAACGGCGAGCCGCTGCGCCTCACCTCGCTCGAGTACCGGCTGCTGCACTACCTGATGATGCACCAGGGCCGGGTGATCAGCCGCACCGAGCTGGTCGAACACCTCTACGACCAGGACTTCGACCGCGACTCCAACACCATCGAGGTGTTCGTCGGGCGGCTGCGCAAGAAGATCGGCCCGGATCGCATCGAGACGGTGCGCGGGCTCGGCTACCGGCTCTGCCCGCTGCAGGGCGAGCCCGCCGAAGCGTGAAGTTCGCGGCGCTAGGGCGGGTCCACCGCCACCGACGGCGGGCCTCGCTGGTCGGACGGCTGATCTGGCTGGCGGTCGCGTGGGGCGTGGTGGTCCTGGCCGTCACCCTCAGTTTCCTGACCTTCATCTTCTACGCATCCTCGATCACCCGTTTCGACGGAACGCTGAAGGACATGGCCGACGGGCTCTACGCGGGCTCCTCGGTCGACCAGGGCCAGGTGTCGCCTCCTGAGCTCACCGACGCGCGGGCCGAGCGGGTCTATTCGGGCAAGTACTGGCAGCTGGCCGAGGTGACCGGCGGACGGCTGCACGCCCTGCCCCAGGCCCACTCGCGCTCGCTGTGGGACAGCGACCTGTCCGGCCCCCCGGACGTCTCGCGCCTGACCCTGGGTTCGACCGTGCACTACAACGCCAAGGGGCCGCAGGGAGAGCCGCTGCGGGTCATCGCCCTGACGCGCGGCCTGCCGGGCCGCCAGACGCCGGTGGTGTTCCTGGCCGCCGAGGACCGCAGCCCGGTGAACCGCGACGTACGCAACTTCGCCATCCGCACCGCCGCCCTGCTGGTGCTGGCCGGCGCCCTCCTGCTCGCCGCGGTGATCCTGCAGGTGAGGGTGGGCCTGAAACCCCTGTTCGATCTCAGGCGCGAGGTGATGGAGGTGCGCAAGGGCCGTTCCGAGCGGGTGGCCGGGCGCTATCCCGCCGAGCTCGAGCCCCTGGCGCACGAACTCAACGCCCTGGTGGCCCACAACCAGGAGGTCGTCGATCGCCAGAGGACCCATGTCGGCAACCTCGCCCACGCCCTGAAGACGCCGCTGTCGGTGATGCTGGCCGAAGCGTCCGGCGCCCCCGGGCCTCTGGCGGAGCTGGTCCAGCGCCAGGCCGAGACCATGCGCACCCAGGTCGATCATCACCTGCGCCGCGCCCGCACCGCCGCCCGGGCCCAGGGCTCGCGCGACCGCACCGCAATCGCCCCCGCCTTCGAGGAGCTGGCTCGAACGCTCGAGCGGATCTTCGAGGAGAAACGGGTGATGGTCGACTGGACGGCCGAGGAGGATCTCGCCTTCCAGGGCGAGCGCCAGGACCTGCTGGAGATCGCCGGCAACATCATGGAGAACGCCTGCAAGTGGTGCCGCAGGGGCGTCTTCGCTTCCGCCGAACCGCTGGGCGAGGCGCTCTTCGCGCTGGTGATCGAGGACGACGGCCCCGGCCTTCCGCCCGACCGCCGGGCCGAGATGCTGAAGCGCGGCGCGCGCCTGGACGAGAGCGCTCCGGGCTCTGGCCTTGGCCTCTCCATCGTCGACGAGCTGGTCCGCGCCTATGGCGGCCGCATCGAGCTCGGCGAGTCCGCCCACGGGGGCCTCAAAGTCTCTGTGGAACTGCCCCGCGCCTGAAGTTCTGGTTTCCGAAATATTTCGCTTCGGAAAGCCTTAACCCGCATTCAGCAAGAGTGGCGGGGGATTTCGCCCGGAGCCGAGCACCCTTCATGGGTCACCTGTCGGAGAGTCAGCTCGCCACTGTGCGCGCGCTGCTGAGCGCGGCGCCCGACAGCGCTGTGCGGGACTTGGAATCGGCTCTGTCGTCTGGGTCCGAACGGCACGAGACCATGCGGACGATTCACCGGATGGTCACCGCCGAGAGGCTCGACCGGCTCGCCCGCAACGCCGTGTTCCGGCCCATCGTCCCGCTCTGCACGCCCGGCTGCGCCAGCCTGGGCGGCGTGATCTTCCCCACTGCCGCCATGACCGGCGTCTGGCGGGGCCTGAAGACGGTCGGCGGGCGCAATGTCCAGCTCGCCCTGGCCGCGGCGGCCGAGCGCCATCTCGAGAAGCCGCCGAACGAGATCTACGACCAGCTCTGCCGCGAAGCCGCCTCCGGCCTGCGCGAGCGCGCCAATCCCGCCTACGAGACCGCGGCGGCGTCGCTGGAAAAGGCGATGGCCGGCGGGGCCGATCGCTTCGCCGCCTTCCTCGACGTCACGCCCGTGGCCCGGGCCGCTCTGGACCACATGCACGAGTGGCTGGGTCGGCTCAGCGAAGCCAGGAGCGTCGCCGCCCGTCTCGCCTTCAAGGACGCCACGACCGTCGCCGAGGATGCGGGACCGCGCCTGCTCGAGATCCTCTACGCCCATCTGGAGGAACCCTGGGCGATCCTCAGGCTGGTGTCCGCCGTTATGCACCGGCCAGCCGACAAATATGTCGCCAACTCCGAACTGGCGGTCTTCGGCGAGCGCCTTCTCGACGATATCGACGTCCAGCTCGCGCGGATGGCCACGCTTGACGCCGATCGCGGCCGCGCGGGCGGCCTGGAGGCCGGCGCGGCGGTCCGCATCGCGGGCATGGAGATCCTGGAATTCGCCGAGTCGTTCGAACTCTCGCCCGAGGGGCCCTGGGGCTCACGCCTGATGCGCCAGAAGAAGGGCCTGATCCAGGCCGTCGAAGGTCGGCTGAAGGGTGCGGAGTCCGAAGTCGCCGCCGCCCTGCCGGTCCAGAGCTCGGGCCACCGCAAGAGCGGGGTGCGCGGCCATCCTCGCCTGAACGCCGACCCCGACATGCGCCAGGTGGAGCGCGCCCGCGCGTTCCTCACCGTGCTGCACGAGGTGCGTACGTCCGCCGAGCGGCTCGGCTTCGGCTCGCTCTGGAACAAGACCAGCGAGCAGGTCCGCAACCGGCTCGACACCTACATCGAGGATTTGCTCGAGAAGCTGCGCGCGGGTGAGGGCGAGGGCGACGTCAAGCCGGACGAGCTCGCGCGGGTGAGGGTCTATCTCGACATCGCCGCCGAGTTCCTGGGCCTGGTCACCGACGACAAGGCCGCCCAGATCGTCCGCCGCCGCATGGCCGCGGCGGCCTGACCGCTGACACCCACGCCGTTTATGCGCTAACGCAGCGCCCATGCTGCTGTTCTGGATCCTGGCCGGCCTGATCTCGAGCGGGGCGGCCCTGCTCATCCTGTCGCGCGCCGCGCGGGCGGGACGGGGCGCCGCCCCGGCCGACCCGACGCTCGAGGTCTATCGCCGCCAGCTATCGGAGCTCGACGATCTCGCCGAGCGCGGGCTGCTGGGCGAGGAGGAGCGCAGGGCCGCGCGCGCCGAGGCCGGCCGCCGGCTCCTGGTCGAAGCCGAGCATGCGGACGCGCGGGGCCCGGCCCTTTCCGCGCGCGCCACGCGCGGGCTGGTGCTGGCCGCGGCCGTCGCCGCCCCCATCGTGGCGCTCGTCGCCTATCTGACGACCGGCGCGCCGGGGCTGCCTGACATGCCCTACAAGGCGCGGCTGAAGGGCTGGGAGACGGTGTCCCGGGCGGACCCCTCGCGCCTCAGCCTGCCCCAGATGGCCGCCGTGCTGGCCGCCGACGCCAAGTCCAAGCCGAACGATCCCCAGCCCCTCTATTATCTCGGCGTGGTCGAGCGGGCGGACGGCGACCTGCCCTCGGCCATCCGCCACCTGGAGAAGTCGGTCGACCTCGACCCCAGGAACGCCAGGGTGTGGGCGACGCTCGGGACCGCCCTGGTCGAGCAGGACCAGGGGAAGGTGGGCGATGCGGCCGCCGACGCCTTCCGCCGGTCCCTGCAGCTGGATCCCACCGCGATGCAGCCGCGCTATTTCCTGGCCCGGGCCGACATGGCCGCCGGGCGCCTCGATGCGGGCCTCGCCGCCTGGCGGGAGCTGCTGGCCAGCCTGCCGGCCCAGGACCCGCGCCATGCGCAGCTGCAGGCCGAGATCGACCAGGTCGCCAGGACCGGCAAGCTCGATGCGGTCCAGGCCGCCTCGGATCAGGCCCCGCCCGCCGAGGGCGGCCAGGAGGCGGCGTTCATCCGGTCCATGGTCGATCGCCTGGCCGCGCGGCTGAAGGCGCAGCCGGACGATCCGGAAGGCTGGGCGCGCCTGATCCGCGCCTACGGCGTGCTGCGCCAGGACGACCGGCGCAAGGCCGCGATCACTGAGGCCCAGCGGCTGTTCAAGGATCGTCCGGACAAGCTGAAGACCGCGCTCCAGGGCGAGGCCGCTCCCGCGCCCGTCCCGGTCCCGCCGGGCTAGAGCCCCTTCCGTAGACGGAACTCCGCTGCGGTCTCGCCGTTGCCCACTCGACCCCATCAACCAAGGAGAGTGGTCATGGACAAGGACCGGATCGACGGCGCGGCCGACAAGGCCAAAGGCGCGATGAAGGAAGCCGCGGGCAAGCTGACAGGCGACAAGAAGCTTCAGGCCGAAGGCCAGGTCGACAAGGCCAAGGGCGCGATGAAGAACGCCGTGGGCGGCGCCAAGGACGCCATTCGCGACGCTGGTCGCCACTAGGCCGGATCAGGCCTCCAGCGCCAGGAGGGCGAAGCTGGCCAGCCAGTGCTCGCCCATGTAGTCGCCCTCCACGGCCCGGAGACTTGCGGACAGATGCGCCTCGGCGGCGTCCTCCAGGACCGGCCGCCGGGGGTCCGCCTCGCCCAGCGCTGACGCCAGCCCGCGCATGTTCCAGGCGCGGCTGAGGTTCACCCCGTCCAGGTGCGCCAGCTTGCCGTCGGTGGGGTCGGAGACCACGGCCGGACGGAACAGGGTCGCGGGCTCCCGCCCTCCAAGGCGGGGCAGGAACGCCGAAAACCAATCCGAGAATTCCGCAGGCGGCAGGACGCGCCGCATCAGTTCCGCCTCCATCAAGGCCGAGGACAGGAAATCGTCGCCCGAGGGCTCCCACGCCTGGCAGTCGGCGTCGCCCCGGAACCAGTCCTTGGCCCTCGCGGTGATCAGCACCGCCAGTTCTTCATCCGAGTGGAGGGCGTATTCGAGGGCGAGGCTGAGGGCGAAGGCGGAATTGGCGTGAGTCCCTGCGCGGATCGGGTAGGTCAGCTTGGGCAGATAGGTCCTCAGCCGAACGGCGAAGGCCTCGGCCAGGGGCTGCAGGACGGCGGCCCAGCGCCCGGCCGACGTGGATCCCTCAAGCTCGGCCTGGAGCATCAGGAGCCAGGCCGCGCCATAGGGCCGCTCGAAGCCGGCGCCGAGCGGGCGTTGCAGATATGCGAGCTCGGCTCCGACGTTTTCCTCCGTAAGCTGACGATCCAGCAGGGCCCGGATCTCGTCGGCCGCCGGCCCCTCGGGGAAACGGCGCAGGAGGCGGGCCAGGAGCCAGTGTCCGTGCACGCAGGAATGCCAGTCGAAGCTGCCGTAGAAGACGGGATGCAGGGCCCTGGGCCCCTGGGCGTCGGCCGGACCGTTCAGCACGTGGTCGAGCTTGTTCGGATACTCCCGCTCGACGTGGCCCAGCGCGATGCGGGCGTAACGGGCGGCGATCTCGGGCGTCAGGCGGTGGGTCATCGGAAGGCCAGGACATACATCAGGACGGTGTTGACGATCAGCAGGATCGCGGCGGTCGGGGCCTGGGCCTTGATCACCGCCCAGCGGTCGGGCAGCTCGAGCAGGGCGGCCGGCACGAGGTTGAAGTTCGCCGCCATGGGCGTGACCAGGGTGCCGCAGAAGCCTGAGAGCATGCCGATCGCTCCCATCACCGCCGGGTCCCCGCCGAACTTCCGCACGATCAGCGGCAGGCCGATGGCGGCGGTCATCACCGGGAAGGCGGCGAAGGCGTTGCCCATCACGACGGTGAAGCCGGCCATGCCCAGGGTGTAGGCGCAGACCGCAGCGAAGGGACTGGTCAGGGGGACCACATCACCGATCAGCCGGCCCACGACCTGGCCGACGCCGGCGGCGGCGAACACGGCGCCCAGGGCCGCCAGGGTCTGGGGCAGGAGCGCCGCCCAGCCGACCGTGTCCATCAGCTTGCGGCCCTCCTGCAGCGGCGCCAGGGCGGGCGCCCTCAGCATGGGCATGGCCACCGCGACGGCGGCGACCGCTCCGATGGCCAGGGACACCAGGGTGACGTCCTTGGCCGCGACCAGCGGATGGCCGGCGATGGTCAGCGACTTCAGGGTCAGGGATCCGGCCACGGACACCGCCGGCACGATCAGGGCGGGCAGGAACAGCCGGTCGCCCAGCCGGAGGGCGCTCGCCTGCCGCTCCTCGGGAGACGTGGTCTCCGGCCGCCCCTGACCGAGGCCGCCCAGTCCCGCGATCAGGGCCAGGGCGATGACCACCACGCCGTTGGCGAAGCCGCCGATCCGGCCTCCGGCCAGGAAACTCACCGCCACCAGCCCCCAGAAGGCGGCGTTGCCCCAGCGGCGCGGATTGGCCCGGTCGCGGGCGCTCAGCACCGCCACCGCGGCGAACACCAGCCCGACCAGGACATAGACCTGTTCGACCCCGATCACAGCTGACCGCCCGTATCGTCCGCAGACGGAGGTTTGAGGCGGCGGTCGAGCAGCATCAGCCGCGCCCCGTGCACCACCAGCGCCGCCAGCGCCGTCGGGATGGCCCACACCGAGAGCTGCAGAGGCGCCAGCACCACCCCCTGGCCGTCGAGGAATGCCTTGATCAGCAAGACCGAGCCGAAGGCGATGAAGATGTCCTCGCTGAAGAAGATCGCCACGTTGTCGGCCGCCGCCGCGTGGGCGCGCACCCAGTTGCGCAGGTGTTCGGGCAGGACGCCGCGCCGCGCCTCGGCCGCGGCCTCGGCCATGGGGGCGATCACCGGGCGCACCATCTGGGCCTGGCCGCCCACCGAGGTCAGGCCGAGCGCGCCGACGATCTGGCGCAGGACGAAATAGACCAGGAGCAGCCGGCCGGGCGCCTTCAGCCGGATGCGCTCGATCAGCTGGCGGGCGCGGGTCTGCAGCCCGCCGCGTTCCAGAAGGCCGATCACCGGCAGCACCAGCCAGGCGATGCTCACGAGCCGGTTGTCGTTGAAAGCCTTGCCGAGCTCGGAGATCGCCTGGACGGGCCCGTGGCCGGCCGCCAGGGATGCCGCCAGAGCGGCGATCATCACCACCAGCAGCGGATTGGCCCGGATCAGGAACCCGGCCGCGAGGATGGCGACGCCGATCAGGACCAGCATGGATGGCGCCCCTGAGGATTTCCGGAGCGGTCAGCTTATGAGGGCCTTCGGGGCGGGCCTAGGGGGTTTGGTCCGTGGCTTGGACCGCTTAGACTCGCCCTTCGTCAGGAGAGCAGGCCCATGACCGATCCCGCCCACGCCGACATCGCCGGACTCGCCAGCTTCATCGACCGGCTGTGGGACGCCGAAGTGGTCCCGACCCTGGTCGAGTACATCAAGATCCCCAACAAGAGCCCCGCCTTCGATGCGGACTGGGCGGCCCATGGGCACATGGACAAGGCGGTGGAGCTGTTCACGGCCTGGGCCCGGCGCAAGATCGAGGCGCTTAAGGGCGCGACTCTCGAAGTGGTGCGGCTCGAGGGCCGCACGCCGGTGATCCTGATCGACGTGCCCGGCCAGGGCTCCGACTGCGTCCTGCTCTACGGTCACCTGGACAAGCAGCCCGAGATGACCGGCTGGTCGGAGGGACTGGGGCCATGGGTTCCGGTGATCCGGGGCGACAAGCTCTATGGCCGCGGCGGCGCCGACGACGGCTACGCCATGTTCGGCGCGCTGTCGGCGATCCTGGCGCTTCGCGACGCCGGCGTTCCGCACGCGCGCTGCGTGATCCTGATCGAGGCCTGCGAGGAATCCGGCAGCCCCGACCTGCCCTTCTATGTCGACGCACTGGGCAGGAAGCTCGGCGACCCGTCGCTGGTGGTGTGCCTGGACTCCGGCTGCGGCGACTACGATCGCATGTGGCTGACCACCTCGCTCCGTGGACTGATGGCCGGTGCGCTCCGGGTCGAGGTGCTGACCGAGGGCGTCCACTCGGGCGACGCCTCGGGGATCGTGCCCTCCAGCTTCCGCATCCTACGGCGGCTGATCGACCGGATCGAGGATCCCGACACCGGGGCCGTGCTGGTGGACGCCCTGCACGCCCAGATCCCCGCCCAGCGACGCGACCAGGCAACCAAGGCCGCCGAGGTCCTGGGTGACCAGGTCTACGCCAAGTTCCCATTCGTGGAGGGCATGCGTCCGATGTCGGACGATCTGGCCGAGCTGGTGTTGAACCGCACCTGGCGCCCCACCGTCAGCCTAATCGGCGTCGATGGCGTCCCGTCCATGGGAAGCGCCGGCAATGTGCTGAGGCCCTTCACCTCGGCCAAGCTGTCGGTCCGCCTGCCGCCGACGACAGAGGCCAAGACCGCTGCGGCGGCCCTGGCCAAGGTGCTGGAGGCCGATCCGCCCTATGGCGCCAAGGTCAGTTTCGAGGTGGATTCCGCCGAGGGCGGCTGGAACGCGCCGGCGCTGGCGCCGTGGCTCGACGCCGCCGTGGCCAAGGCCTCACGCGAGGCCTTCGGCCCCGAGGCGGCCTATATGGGCGAGGGCGGCTCGATCCCCTTCATGGGCATGCTGGGCGAGAAGTTCCCCAAGGCCCAGTTCGTGATCACCGGCGTGCTGGGCCCGCACTCCAACGCCCACGGTCCCAACGAATTCCTGCACATCCCGACCGGCAAGCGGGTCTCGACCGCCGTGGCCTCGATCCTGGCGGACCATTTCAACCGGCCGGGGTGATCCCGAGCCCTGGCGAATGACTGTCCGTTCGCTGACCTAGGTCGACCTTGCCGGCAGAGCGGCAATGCACCACCGGCCGGGCCGCTACCCCGGCAGCTGCAGGTGGAAGGTCGCGCCATGCTCCTCGCCCGGCGAGGCCCACAGACGACCGCCGTGCGCTTCGATGATGGTTCGGCAGAGCGACAGGCCCATGCCGGCGCCGTTCGCCTTGGTGGTGAACAAGGCGTCGAAGATATGCGCCATCTCCTCCGGTTCGATGCCGACGCCGTTGTCGCTGACCTCGAGCAGCACGTCGTGTCCGTTCTGCGGCGCCGTGCGGATGGCGATGCAGCGGGGCCTGCCCCGCGTGGCGCCCAGGGAATCGATCGCGTTGGTGAGGAGGTTGACCAACACCCGCTGTATCTGGACCCGGTCGGCCAGGATCGGCGGCAGCTTCTGATCCAGCGTGAGCCGCAGCGAAACCTTCTCGCCCGTCAGCTCCCGGTCCAGCAGGGTCGTCGTCGTCCGCACCAGGTCATTGAGGCAGAACTCGGTTCTCATGCCCGGTCGCTTGGCGAACATCGCCCGGAGGTTCTTGATCACCTCGGTGGTGTGATTGCCGGCCTCGACGATGGCGTTCAGCGACCTGATCGCCCGTTCCACATCCGGCTGCTCACGATTGAGCCAGCTCAGGCCGGCTTTCGCATGGATGCTGATGCCGGTGAGCGGCTGGCCGACCTCATGGGAGATGGCGGTCGCCAGGGCGTCGATCGACATCAGCCTGGCTTCGCGTTCCCGGTTCCACGCCGAGGTCGACAGGGCCAGCCGCGCATACAGCCGATTGGACTCTGCGATCAGGGCGAGCATCACCACGAGGTGCGAGAACACCATGATGGCGCACAGCCAATACCAGCCTGCCGTGAAGCGGGCATGGAGCGTCATGATCAGCAGCGATTGGGTGACCCAGCCCGAGAAGGCGACCAGCAGCCACATGTCGAGCACCGACTTGCGCTGTCGGAACAGGGCGACCGTCGCGACGACGAAAATCGCGATCACCGCCGCTCCGTAGCCCGCCGCATGGGTGTAGATCACGGATGCGCGGGTGAAATCGAACGGCGGGAGCAGGTCGCGCCCGATTGTCGCCAGCAGTGTGACCGCAACCGCCAGGGCGATCGCTGAAAGCACGCCCACAAGGATCCTCGGCGCCGGTCGTTCCGCTCCAGGCGGCGCCCTCGAATCCGCACGCTTGAACTGGACATAAAGAAGGACGGCGATGGGAAAACCCGCGCGGCGGAACATCGCGATCCACGAGGTCGAGTTCTCACTGGCGAGGAGCAAGCCGTTCGGCGAAAAGGCGCCGGGAAAGGTGAGCGCGTGCGGCACGAGCAGCAGGGCGGCATAGACGTAGCCGGCGGCCAGAACGGTGAGGGCCCGCGATCGGAAGACAGACGCCTGAGCGAAAAGCAGGGTGGCGGTGATCAGGTCGCCCAGGAACATGATGGCGTCGATCGTCGGGACGACCGCGTCGATCCGGCGCAATTGGATGTCGCGCACCGGCAAAATGAGGAGCAAGGCGGCGAACAGCAGGCCGACGATTGCGAGACCGAACCAGATTTGCCGCCGGTCAGGCGGCGTATCGTATAGCCCCAGGTGGTCCTGCGGCATGAATTCCCCCTGAAGGCCGATCCGCGTCGATGGGGATCGGGGCGTGTCGGCCTGGCCGGCCAAACTAACGCGCCTTTTCGCTGAAACCCAGCCGACGCCCGGAGCCTCGGCCTGTCGGACAGGGTGACCTACACCTTCATCCGAGCCTGCAGCGGCCGGTGAGAGCGCGGAACTCCGCCGAATCTAACGCTTGCGCGCGTGCTCGTTGATCCACTCGGCGGTGCGCTTGAGGCCCCCGAACGGATAGAAGTGCAGGCGCACGGGGCCGTGCTCGGGGCCCAGCCCGGCGGCCAGGGCGTCGACCAGCTTGTCCGGCCCTGCGCTGCCCAGCAGGTTGGTGATCGACAGACCGTACTTGGCCATCACCGAGGCGGAGGCGCCGACGCCGCAGCGGGAGGCGAAGCGCAGCAGGGTCTTGATCCCGGCGGGCCCAGGCACGCCCAGGCGCACCGGAGCGTCGAGGCCGCGCGCCCTCAGTTCCTTCAGCCAGCGCAGCAGTCCGTCGGCGTCGAAGGCGAACTGGGTGACGATCAGGGGCGCCATGCCGCGCTCCTGGATATTGGCGCTCTTGGAGGCCAGCACGTCCCAGCACTGCTGCTCGGTCATGTTCGGATGGCCTTCAGGATGGCCGCCGATACCGATGGCCTGGATGCCGGCGCGCTCGAAGGCGCCGGTGTCGATCATGGAGGTGCTGTCCGCGAAGGGACCTTCCGGGGTCGGAGGGTCCCCGGCGATGACGAAGCAGCGCCTGACGCCGGCTTCGCGTACTACGGCCTGCAGATAGTCCTCGAACGCCTCGCGCGACGGGATGCGGCGGGCGGAGAAGTGCGGCATGGGCTCGAAGCCGAGGGCGCGCACGGCCTTGGCGGCCTCGACCCTGGCCTGCGGCTCTTCGCCAGGAAGGAAGGTCACCGCCACCGGCGTGCCCGGCGCGATCAGCGGCGCGGCCTCGGTCAGGCCGGCAATGTCCTTCGCGGTCATCTCGAGCGAATAGCCGTCGGAGGCCATGGGGTTGGGCGCGCGGTCCCAATCGGGATGGATCTTAGGTATCGCCATGACGCCCCCACTAGCCGAGCGCGTTGGACCTCGTCCAGCCTGCCGATAAGTCAACTTGCGCGGCAGGCGCCGTGTCGCAGGCCGTTCGGGGCGCCCGAGCGGCGATCAGGCCCTACGCCTCGACCTCGTCCACCACCCGCTCGGGATGGGTGAAGATAGTGTGGCCGTCGGAGCGGGCCAGGGCCACCAGGGTCAGGCCGGCCTCCTCGGCCTTGCGGATGGCGAGGCCCGTGGGCGCGGAGATGGCCACCAGCATGGGGACGCCCGCCATGGCGGTCTTCTCGACCATCTCGTAGGAGCAGCGGCTGGTCACCACCACGAAGCACTGGCTGGGATCCAGTCCGTCGGCGATGGCCGCTCCGATCGACTTGTCCAGCGCGCTGTGGCGCCCGACGTCCTCGCGCACCAGCAGGAGCTTGCCGTCCAGGTCGGCCCAGGCGGCGGCGTGGGTGGCGCGGGTGATCTTGCCCAGCGACTGCGCCTGTTCCAGCGCCGAGAGGGCCGCGTGGATGGCCGTGCGCGTCACCCGCGTTCCCTGGCCCACCGCACGCAGCGTGCGCACCGCATCGGAGATCTTGGTCACGCCGCAGAGCCCGCAGCTCGAACGGCCCTCGAGCGAGCGCTTGCGGGCCAGGGACAGGGACTGCTCGGCCATGGGCTTCAGCACCACATTGACCGCCACGCCCTCGTCGCGCTCCTCGACCGTCACATCCTCGATGTCCGAGGCCTCGGCGATGGATTCGGTGATGGTGAAGCCGACCGCCAGGTCCTCGAGGTCTTCGGGCGTGGCCATCAGCACCGCGTGCGGGCGGTCGTTGTAGGAGATGCCGATCGGGGTCTCGTCGGGCGCGATGCGCTCGATCTCGACCACGCCGGGGCGGCCGATGCGCCATTCGAGACCCTGGCGTTCCACGGTTGGGGCGAAGCGTTCCATTCAGGCTCCTCGTCGCGATGAAGATAGGCGCGCACGGGCGGATTGAAAGGCGGTCCCACGGGTACTTGCCCCTCGGATCCAGGTGGCCGCAATCCCACTTTGACATCCCACTTGCGAAGTGGGACGAATATCGACCCTGGCGACCGGCCAAAGAGCCTGCGCGGGGCCCCGAGGAAACCGCGACCTGCGATGACCAACGCAATTCTGCTTCGGGAGATCAGCGACTTCTGCCGCGAGGCGGGCCTCGCCGAATCCACCTTCGGCCGGCTCGTCGTCAACGACGGCAAGTTCGTGAACCGCC
>CAZTMF010000044.1:0-13171 GCA_964614675.1 uncultured Caulobacteraceae bacterium
GACGACCTGTCCTTTCACGTCCGTGCTGCCGGCGACGGTCGTTGCGCCGCCGCAGGAGGACAGTCTGGGCGCCGGTCCGTCGGAACGGAGGTGATTTTCGGTGACGATCGAGTCCGCCACATGCAGCGTGCCCGGGCCGAGGTCGGATGGGGCCTTGTACTCATAAGGTTCGGCGTGGGTGTAGCCGCCACCGATGGTCACCCCGCCTCTGCCCTGCGGGCTCACCGAAAGGCCCCGGGTGAGCGCCGTGGAGCCGTTCGGCGTGTAGTCCAGCTCCAGGCCCATGCCGTTGTGCCCGGCGGTCTGGGCCTCGGTGGTGTACATGATCATGGCGGCGTCGACCGGGTCCGAACCCGTGTTCATCTGCGCTGCGCCGAAGAACCCGCCGACGGTCTCGTTTGCGCCCACGCCGGTGAACTTGCCTCCGCTGTAGTCGTAGCGTTCGGCCACGAACTGGGAGAAGCCGTTGTAGGAGACCCCGTCGAACAGGTTGTTCTCGCCCTTGAGCGGACCGATGGCGTTGAAGACGGCGCCGATCCTGGGACTGACGCAACCGATGGGGTTCCAGCAGCCGAGCTGAGGCGCGCGCCAGATGTTCGGGGTGTTGAGAATGGAGGTGTTGGCCCCGCCGGCGCCCGCCGCGCCAGCCGCCGCTGGCAGCGCCAGGATCAGAAGGATGACGGCGAGCTTTCTCATGGAATTCTCCTGGGTTCGGTTTCCGTTCCGAGCAGGTGTGCCTGCGCCGCCTGTCCGGAATAGGACGAGATCGGCCATGTCCGCCAATGATGCAGGCGCCTAGCTCCGTCCCAGCGTCCGGGCCTCGCCGAGCTCGGCTTCCAGTTTCGTGATCAATCCCTGCGCCCGGGCGAGCGCTTCGGCCAGCTCGGCGCGCCGCTGCTCGTTGGCGTCGTGGCGCGACATGGCGGCTTCCAGCCTTTCGATCAGGGCGGCGTCCTCGGCGGACGGCGCGCCCGCGCCCGGCGTCTCTTCGGACGAGGCGGGCCCGATGCGCGCCCGCGTGAGCTGGCGCAGATGCCCCCCTGCCGTTTCCGGATAGGCCTGGTTGATCTGGAACGCCTGCCGGTCCTCGTTATCGCCGGTCCGCGAGGAGCCGCGCCTGTGCTCGGCCCAGACATGGCCGAGATAGAGGTGGATCAGTCCCCGCCGCGAAGCGCGCAGCATGAAATCCACGTCGTTGTAGCCGATCGGGAAACGCGTCTCGTCCAGGCCGCCGAGCTCCAGGTAGGTCTGGAGGCGGATAGCGGCCAGGGCCAGGGTGTTGCCGGGAACGGCGTGGACGTGCAGGCCGAAGGCGGGGTCCGGATTCTCCCTCAGCGGCGGCTGGAAGGGGTCTTCGGAAGGCGGCGCGAATACGTGGCCATAGGCGCCTGAGCCGCGCTCCGGGTCCTCCAGGCGGCAGCCCACGGTGGCGATCCCCGGCTGCAGCGCCCAAGCGGCGAGCTGCTCGATCAGGGCGGGATCCCTCAGCACCACGTCATTGTTGCAGATGACCAGGGCCTCGCCGGTGGCCGCGCGAGCGGCGAGGTTGTTCTCGGCCGAGTGGTTGAACGGCGCATCATAGGTCAGGGCGACGACGCGCGCCTCGCCGAGCATGCGCCGCGCGCCCTGGGTCACCTGGGCGGCTTCCTCGGGGGCGGACTGGTTGTCGATCAGCACCAGCTCCAGCTCGCCCGACAGCCGCTGGCCGGCCAGGGAGTGGATGCAGCGGAGCGTCAGCTCGGGCCGGCCGCGGTAGGGGACCAGGACGCTGGTCTTGCGGGCGCGGGCCGTGGGGACCAGCGCATGCGGGGTCGGCAGGCCCTCTGCGGTCCGTTCGAGCGAGAAGGCGCCGCCTTCGCTGGCCAGGACGTCCCGGCAGAATGCCTTGTCCTGCTCGAGTTCGGCCCGCGACGGCCCGGACCAATCGCCGACGGCGCTGGTCAGGGCCTCCGGGTGGAGGCGCCAGCTGAGCGATCCTGCGGACAGCCAGAACCACAGCGGATGCATCCTGCCCTGGGCCAGGGCCTCCAGCACCGAAGAGGGGGCCTGCGCCAGGATCTCTCCGCGCACCGCTATGGTCGAGTCGGTGAGCGCGCCATGGCGGGCCGTGACGGGGTCGAATGCCGGCCGGCGGAGCAGGGTCCCGGCCGAGCCCGCACGCGCCTCGTCGGCGCAGAAGCGGGGCCAGGCCACCACGTCGGCGTCGCCGGTCGCGGCGAGGATGCCGGCGGCGGAGGGATGCAGCACGTCGCCCGGCGCGGCGAACAGCACCAGCCGGGCTTCGCCGGCCGCCTTGCGGATCGCTTCCACGCCCTGGTCGGCGTCCAGCACCGCAGCGCCGGGGCGGGATTGCAGCTTCCAGGCCGCACGGGTGATCTCCTTGCCGCCGGGAAGGCACAGCAACAGGATCGCCTCCGCCCCGCCGGCGGCTCGCTCGCGCCTCAGGCGGTTGATCAGGCGGGGGACGAGGCGCGAGGGCTCCATCCGCGAGGCGGCGCGCGCCTGGTGCTCGAAGGGCAGGCGGGCCAGAAGGGCGCGGTCCCCGGGCGTATCGAGATAGCCGGGGCAATCGACCTCGCCGTCGGCGGCGAAGACGCCGGTCCGGAAGCGGCCGCCGGGCAGGGGCTGAGCAGCGCCCGCCGCGCGGATCGTCACCTCGTGCGGGCCGTAGCGGAACAGTCTGGAGAGGTCGACGCGGAAGCCGTGGCGGCCGTCGCCGGCCGCGCCCGAATCCGCCTCCGACATCGGCTTGTCGGCTGTCAGGCGGGCCGCGAGCCGGTCGCCGGCCAGGATCTCGAGCTCGAGGCGCCGTCCAGGCTCGGCGGGGGCGAAGGCCCAGCCCTCGACCTCGGCGGGCGGATGGAAGCGGACCAGGCCCTCGATCAGCTGCGGCGGCTCGGCCCGTGCATCGGCCTCGGCCGCCGGCTGCAGTTCCAGCGCGCTCAGGATGCCGCCGTCGAACACCACCGGCCCTCCGTCCAGGGGCCGCTCGCTGCCCAGCGGACGCACGTCGAAGAAGCGCATGCGCCCGTCGCGGTAGGCCTCGGGGATCGGAATGGCGAAGCTCGCCCGGCCATCGTCACCGGGCTCGGCGCGGGTGCGGCCAAAGGCGTCCCCGCCGTCGGCCACGGCCTCCAGATAGGCCGGCTCGGCGCCGCCGCCGGCTGCGATCCAGCCGGTGATGGCCCCTTCGACGATGCCGGTCAGGCGTCCTTCGATCACGCGCCCTCGCCCTTGGCCGCGCCCCTGCAAGCTCGACTTGGCGCGCGATGGCCCCTTATAGACGAACCCGAAGCCGCCCGGCGACCGCAGCGCATGACCTCTTTCAGCACCCTTTTGCGCGGCCGCCGGGTCTTGGAGAACTCCGGCCTGAAGAAGGTGGTGTTCGTCTCCTACGGGACCTTCGACTGCAACAGCGCCGGCCACATCGCCGGCTTCGCGCGCGAGCTGACGGGCGCCGGTCTCTCGGTCGCGGTCTGCGCGCGCGATCCGGTCGAGAAGGCTTATGCCTTCGGCCCGCCGGCCTTCGAGTTCTTCAGCCTGAAGGACCTGATCGCGGATCCTGCCGCCGTGGTCGGCTTCGACGGCTCGCTCGACGCTTCGTCCACGTTCCTGATCGGCTGGACGCCACGCAAGGCCGCTCGCCGGGCCGTGGCGAGGGCCGCTTCGCGCACCGGGGCGCCCTACATCCTGCACTTCGAGGACAACGAGGATCACCTCGCCGAGCTGCGCGCCGCCGACACTGGCGAGGCCGCGCTGCAGGAGGATCGGGCCGAGCGCCAGCGACTGATCGCCGGCGCCAAGGGGGCCACCGTCATCGAGCCGAGGCTGACCGAGACCCTGCCGGACGGCCTGCCGAGGCTGGTGCTCGAGCCTGGCGTCGACCTAGAAGCCTTGGCCGCGCCACTCCCGCCCCATCGGCGCGCCAGCGTGCTGAAGGCCTTGGGCGTCCCCGCAGGGGCCAAGGTGATCGTCTATCCGGGGAATATCCACCGGGCCAACGCCGGGGAGATGGCCGAGCTCTACCGGACGATGAAGCGCCTGCGCGAGGCGGGCCGCGACGTGGTGCTGGTGAAGACCGGCAAGGACGACGTCGGGCTCGTCGGCGGCCTCGACTTCGAGCCGGCGGAGGCCGGGATCATCGACGCCGGTCTGGTCGAGCGGGCGTTCTTGGTCGACCTGGTTCGCTGCGCGGACATCTTCGTCCAGCCCGGGGCGCCAGGCCCCTTCAACGACTATCGGCTACCCTCCAAGCTGCCGGAGTTCATGGCGGTCGGGCGTCCGATCGTGCTGCCCAGGACAAACGTCGGCCTCAGGCTCCGCGATGGGGAGGACGCGCTGTTGCTGGACTCGGGCTCGGCCGAGGAGATCCAGGCCAAGGTCGCCAGGATCCTCGACGATGGGGCGCTCGCCGGCCGCCTCGCCCGTAACGCCCAGGCCTTCGCGAAGAGGACCTACATCTGGAGCCGCCAGGGCGAGAAGCTGCTGGGCTTCCTGAACGAGCTGAAGGCCCGTCCGGGCTGATGGCGCGGCGCCTGACGATCGGCCTTCGCTACAAGCATCAGGACGCCTGGACGGGCGGGGTCTACTACGTGCGCAACGTGGTCAGCGCCTTCGGCCTCCTTCCAGAGGCCCGACGGCCGCGCCTGATCATCGTCGGGGGCGACAAGGCGGCCCTCGAGGAGCTCAAGGCCGCGACCGGCTATCCCCTGCTGGAGCGACTGTCGCGCACGCGCATCGAGGCGCGGCGCCCGCCGGGCTTGCCCTGGCCCTCCGCCAAGACCGCGGACGAGGAGATCGACCTGCTCCTGATGGGATCGCCGACGGGGCTCGAGTTCCGCGGCGTCCAGTGGATTCCCGACTTCCAGGAGCACCGCTTCCCCGAGCACTTCCCGCCCGATGAGCTGCAGGCCCGGCTGGAGCGCAACGACCGCTGGTTCTCCACGCATCGGCACGTGATGGTCTCGAGCCAGGACGTCGCCGGGGACCTCGGCCGCCACTACGGCCGGCACGCCAACCGGGTGCACGTCGTGCGCTTCGCCTCGTTCCTGCCGACCGGGCCGGACGCCGTCGACGCCAGCGGGCTGCGGGCCGACTATGGCCTGCCGGAGCGCTATTTCCTCTGCGCCAATCAGTTCTGGCGGCACAAGAACCATGGCCTGGTGTTGCGGGCCCTGGCGGAATCGGGGGCTGTCCCGCCCGTGGTCTTCACCGGCCGAGAGGAGGACTACCGCGATCCGGACCACGCCCCCTCGGTCCGCCGCCTGGCGGCGGAACTCGGCGTCGAGGACAGGACGAGGTTCCTGGGCTTCATCCCGCGCGAAGATCAGCTCGGGCTGATGCGGGGCGCTATCGCGGTGATCCAGCCCTCCCTGTGCGAAGGCTGGTCCACGTCCATCGAGGACGCCAAGGCGCTCGGCCGCCAAGTGCTGGCGTCGGATATCGCGGTCCATCGCGAGCAACTGGAGCGGAACGCGGACTTCTTCGCGGGCGACGATCCGGCCGGGCTCGCGGCCTTCCTCCAGCGCTACGCGGCGTCCGACCCAGTGGTCCAGCCGATCGACTACGGCGAGGCCCGCCGGCGCTTCGCCGCCGACCTGCTGCGCCTTGTCGAGGACGTCGCCTCAGACTTCCGCCGCCGACGAGTCGATCGCCTCGTGATCAGGCGCTGAACAGGCGTTTGCGGGCCGGCCTGGCGCCGCGTTCGGCCAGCGTCCTGGCGATGGCGGCGGCGATGCGGTGATCGGCGCGACCCGGCAGCACGGCGCGCTTCAGGAAGGCCTCGTTGAGCCGTAGCGCGGGCCCCGGATCCATGTCGAGGAAGGCGTCGATGTCGGCGAAGTCCCGTACGATCGGCAGGGGGGCGTAGAGCGGAAGCTCCAGGTCGTAGCCCAGGACCGCGACCGGCCGGCCGGTCCTGGCGGCGTCCAGCGCGACGGTGGACGGCGTGGTCAGCACCGCGTCCACGCTGGCGATCAGTGCGGGCGCGGTGTGGGGCTCCCAGGCGGAATCGGAGGGGTCGATCACCACCAGGTTCGGCCGCTCGGCGATCCGGCCGCGATTTCGGCTCAACCACCGGCCGGCGTGGTGCGGCTTGACCAGGAACAGGGTGTCCGGCCGTCGCTCGGCGGCGTGCTCGAGGTCCGCCAGGGTCCGCTCCAGGTAGAACTCGGAGAACCGGTGCCAGTGCAGGTTCTCGAACACGCCGATCGTCCGCGGCCAGTGGCCCTGGCGCAAGTCGAGCGCCTGGGCGGGCGGGGGCGCGCTCTTGGGACTGCCGACGGGTGAGACCGTGGCGCGGGTCTCCTCGGGAACCCATGACGCCAGGTCCTCGGCGGCGCACCAGGTGAACACCGTGGCGGCGGCAAAACGGATCTCCTCGCCGTGCAGGTGGTCCTTGTAGGTGAGGCCGATGTTCTCCAGGCCGTGCTGCAGGGTGAAGGTCGGCAGGCCGGCGGCGCGGGCCCGGCCGACCAGGACATGGCCGGCCTTGTGCGCGCGGGTGTTGGTGTCGGCGCCGCTCAGCACCCCGTCCACGCCTGCCAGGGAAGGTTCGCTTCCCGCCCGGATCGCCTCGCGCGGATGCGCCGCGACCTCGAAGCCGTGCGCGGCCAGGGTGTTCGGGACGCGGGGCGATTCCTTCAGGAGCCAGTCGCTGAGCGCCAGCCGCTGGCGCACCTCGCCGCGCGCCTTCAGGGCCAGGAGCACCGGCAGCAGCACATCCAGGTCCTGGTGGATGTCGACCAGGGTCAGGAGCGTCGGGGCGCGCGACGGAACTGCGGAGGGCCTGGCCCCGAGCGTCTTCTCGCCCCCGAGCCATTCGCCTGCGGCGGAGTCGGGCTCGGCCCGGTCGGCCAGCTCCGCCCGCGCCAGGGCGACCGCCTTCAGCCGTTCCGCGGGAAAGCGACCATAGAGCTGGAGCCCCCGCTCCCAGTCGTCGAGCACCATCAGGTGCGCCAGGCCGTCGAGCGTGGGGTGCGAGGCGGCGATCACCGGCGCGCCGGCAAAGAGCGCGCTCCTGGCCCATTGTGCGGGTCGCGGGGAGTCGGGCCGGGCGTCCGGATAGACGCAGAGGAAGGCCTCGGCGCCATGGATCAAGGCCATCATCCCTGGGTCGTGCGCGGCCAGGGTGGTGAGCCCCGGCCGCTCGGCCAGGCGGGCCAGCTCGCCAGGATCCTCGCAGGTCACGACGACTTGGACTCCGCCGCGCCCCAGCCGCTGCTCTATCGCCGGCCAGATGGCGTCGAGGCTCGAAGCGTTCCCCACCGCGGCGACGATCCGGGCGCCAGTCGGCGCGGCCGCCGGCGCGGCGTTCAGCCCGAGCTCGGCCGCGAGGAGGCGATCCTCCGCGAGGCGTGCGGGCCAGGCTGTGACGTCCGCCCCGAGCTCGCCAGGCCGACGGGGAGGCGCCGAGGCCAGGGGGCCGGGGTCGCGCCAGCCGACGATGCGCACGCCCAGGCCCATGGCGAAGGCGCGGTCTGCGTCGGTCAGCCCCGACTGCGACGCCAGAACGAGGGACAGACCGCGCGCGACAGTGCGGGTCATCAGATCGCGCTCGTCCTCGTCGAGCGGTCCGTCGGACACCAGCACGCGAAGGTCGGCCGCGGTCCAGGCGCCGAAAGCGGGATCGCTGGCGACGACCGCACGATGGCCGGTCCAGCGGAGGTGCAGCGCGGGATAGAGGGCGGTGCGGTCGGCCAGGCTCGGCCGCCAGTCGCGGGGGATTTTCCAGATCCCGAACACCTATCGCCCCATCACCTTGCGCCTGAGCCGCGCGCCCCGCCGCAGAAGCCGGCGCAGGGCGGCGGGAATCCAGCGCAGCGGGGCGGTGATCCGCCAGGAGACGGAACGGGTCATCCGCGTGCGCCTCTGCTCGCGGCCGATCACCTTGGCCCTGAGGGCGCGGATGCGGCGATCGCGGCGTTCGGCGAGGGCCGTGGCTTCGTCGCGGGCGCGGACGGCGGCGTCGGCCTCCGCGGCCTTGGCCGCCAGCTCGGCCCGGGCGGCGGTCAGGGCGCCGTTCAGCTCGGCCGTCTCCAGTTCGAAGCGGGCCTGGGCCGCGCGGACCCGTTCGGCGATCTCGTCCAGGCCCCGCCGGGCGGCGTCCCGCCAGCGCTCGGCCTCGCGCTCCAGCTCCGACGCGCGGCCGCTCTCCGCATCCAGCGCCGCCTGCAACCGCTCGACCTCGGTTGTCCGCTCGGCCAGCTCGCCGCCCAGCCGCTGCAGCTCGTCGGAGCGCTCGCGCAGGGAGGATTGCATCGCCGGCGTCAGCTGCGCCTGGAGAGCCTCCAGGAAGCCCCTCAGCGCCTTGACCTCGGCGGCCAGTGCGGCGGCGTCCTCTCCCTCTTGCGCAGATTTGTCCGCCGCCATTCGGTCAGGCCCTGATAAAGTCCAAGCCCGACCAGATTTTGCGCTGTCCCGCAAGTTCAGAGCCGCCCCATGACCCTGGCCTTCAAGGCCCGCGTGAAGGACCCGACGATCGCCTCCTATCGCTACCGTGTGCTGGAGCCGATCGGGTTCCTGAAGGCGCGCGGGCAGGCGGTCGAGGAGTTCGACGAGGCCTATCTCGACCGCTACCGGACGGTGGTGTTCTCCAAGGCCTATGGCCCGGAGGACCGCAAGCTGGCGCGGCGGCTGAAAGCGGCCGGCAAGCGGGTGATCCTCGATCTCTGCGACGACCACTTCTTCAATCCGTCGGATCTGCCCAAGTACCGCGAGGCCCGCGAGGGCCTGCTCGCGATGATCGCCATCTGCGACGAGGTGGTGTGCTCGACGCCGGTGCTCGCCCGGTCGGTCCAGGCCAACGCCGGCCTCGCGGAGACCCCGGCCGTGGCCCCGGACGCCTATGAGCAGGCGACGGTCCCGGCCGGTCCGCCGACGCCTGCGGACCAGCCGGCGCGGCTGCTGTGGTTCGGCCGGCATGGCTCGCCCAACGCCCCGGCCGGGATGGCGGATCTGGCGCTGGTCAAGGACCGGCTGGCCGAGGCCCTGGCGCTCAGGCCCTTCGAGCTGGTCATCTGCAGCGACAGCGAGGATCGCTTCGGCGAGGTCGCCGCCGGGCTGCCGGTCCCGACCCGCTTCGTCGCCTGGACCCCTGCGAGCTTCGCCACGGAACTTGCCCAGGCCGATGCGGTGCTCATCCCCCTGTCGGACAATCCCTTTGTCGCGGCCAAGACCCACAACCGCCTGACCCTGGCCCTGTCGGCCGGCGTCCCGGTCATCGCCGACCGCCTGGACAGCTACGACGAGTTCACGCCCTTCGCCTGGATCGGCGACTGGGCGGCGGGGCTCGAGGCCGTGCTGTTGCGGCCGTCCGAGGCGCGGGCGCGCGCGGCCGGGGCCCTTCCGTACCTGAAGCAGAACTGGTCGCCCGAAGCGGTGGCCCCGCTCTGGGAGGCGGCCCTGGACCTGCCGGCCAAGCCGCGGGAGCCGGGGCGGGTGGTCACGCCGCCCCTGAGACCGGTGACGCCGGCCTGGGCCTGGTTCGCCCAGGAGGGCCGCGCGCGGCGGCCCTGGCTACTGGCAGGCGAGGCCGCCGAGCCCGAGCTGGTGGCGGCGGCGCGGCGGGACGGCGCCCTGGTGATGTCGTTCGGGGCCGCTTTCGAACGCTTCGACTGCGATCTCGCCTATGTGGTCGACGCAGAAACCTTCGAGACCCACGGCGAGGCCCTGCTCGCCAAGGCGGCCTTCGTGCTGGTCCCGTCCGACCTGCATGGCCAGGGCTGGGCGTCAGGACGCAGCCTGGCGAGCTGGAGCGCCGATCTCCCGGTCCTGGCCGAGCTCAGGGCCCAGGGGCGGCTGGTCCGCTATGATCTCTGGACCGGATCGACCGACGGCCTGGATGGCGACTTCGCGACCGACGAGGTCCCTCTGGCGCTGCTCCGCAAGGCAGGGGTCGGCCAGGTCTCCACCCTGGGCGTGGCGGCCCCGGAGCCCAGCGCCGGCGGCTTCGAAACCCTGGAGACCATCGGCGCGCGGCGCGGCCGCCCTTCCTAGACGCCCGAAGCCGAGCCTGAGGCCGTCTTGGCGATCGTCGCGAGCGGGGCGCGAATCAGGCTCTCCTGGTCGCCGATCCGGCGCAGCTCACGGTTGGCGTCCTTGGCTTCGGAGGCCGGCGTCTCGGGAGCGAGGGCTTTCAGGGAGGCGTCGAAGCGGGCCACGCCATCCACGATGCGGGAGCTGCGCGCGATCTGGTACTGGCCGATGGTCTCGTCGAAATTCGCGCCCTTGACCTGGAAGCTCTTGCCGGCGTCGGGCAGCACCACCTCCATGCGGCCCGAGACATACAGCGGGTAGTTCACCGCGAAGGGCGCATCCTGCCGGGAGCTGGGATCGCGCGTGGGGAACAGCTTGGTCCCCGCGCCACTGTTGGGGAACCGGAACTCGCGCATGTGCAGGTCGGTGTTCTCGCGCCAGTCCATCTCGGCGACCCCCTTGACCGAGATCTCGAAGGCGTTGTCCTGCGGCTCGTCGCGCCAGCTCACGTCCTTGGGTTCGAACCAGCCTATGGTGTTGGAAACGGCCTGCTTCTCCATGCGGATCAGGTCTTCTTTGGAGGTGCGCGCGGCCGCCAGCCGCAAGGCGACCGCCGCGTCGCCGCGGACCGTGATGCGGAATTCGCCGGGCGCCGGCGCGTCCAGGCCCTTGCTGGCGTCAAGATGCACCAGGACGTCCATCATCGGCTTGTCGAGCGGCGGCTCGGCGATGCGCTCCAGGCCCACGCCGGCGGGGCGGAGCGGCAGGGCCCAGGTCCAGCCGGGCGGCATCTGGGTGTCGACGCCGCCGACGTCCCCCTGGCGGGTGCCGTCCAGCCAATAGATCTTGCCGCCGATCTCCGCCCGAACCAGCACATGGTCGAAGCGCAGCAGGCCCGGCAGGTCCTCGTCCAGACCGTCGCCGGCCCGGGTGCTGACCAGGGCGGGCTCGGCTGCGATCCCGAGCTGGCGCAGCAGCGCCAGCAGCACCACGGTCTTGCCCTTGCAGTCGCCGAAGCGCCGCTTCCAGGTCTCGTCGGCCGCGGCCGGGATGTAACCGCCCTCGTTGGTGCCGATGTAGAAGTAGCGGATCTTGTCCTCGACCAGTTTCAGCGCCTGGAAGGCGCGGACCTTGGGGTCGGTCGAGCTGGCGGCGATCGCCGCCGCCTCGGCGCGCAGGTCGGAGCTGGGCGCGAGCGTCGCGGCCTGCTCGAACAGGGTCGAGATCTGTCCCGAGACCTGGTTCCAGCTCTCGTAGCTCGAGCCGTAGAGCCGGCCGATCCAGGCGTAGCGGAACGGCGCCCCGGCCGGTGCGATCGGCGCCTTGACGTTGGCGACGTCGAGCAGCAGTTCGGTGCGCCCGTCCTTGGTCGTGGTAACCGGTTTGGGCAGGCCGTCGGTGGACCGCCAGCGCATCGGATCGCTGCTCGGCCAGGAGGCGCGCACCCGATAGCGCCCGATGACGCCGGACGAGCTCAGGGCTTCGGGGTCCTCCGAGCGGCCCCGGGTGATGGGATCGTGTTTGCTGATGGTCCAGGCGATGTCCAGCACGTCGCCGACCTGCAGGCCCTCGACCTGGAGGGTGGCGCTCAGCCGCCCGTCGAGCATGCCCTCCTCGAGCCCGGTCTCGCGCCGCAGGACGAGCAGTTTCTGGCCGCCCTTCAGGAGGTCGATGACCTTCCCGCCCCGCCGGATCGCGACGGCGTGGACCTGGAGCGCCTCGGTGTCCGGATCCCAGGTGAAGGTCTCGGTGGTGAGGTCCGACAGGCCCTCAGCCCGCAGCACCTTCAGGGCCCGCCGCGTGTAGAAGGCGTCGCCCGTGGGGCCGAGGCGGCTCTGGTTGTCGTCGAGCAGGGTCTGGACCGCGGCCGATCCGTCCGCCGCCTGCGCGTCGGGCACAGGCGCGACGTCCACCCAGCTCGGGGGAGGCCCGACCGTGGGTTTGGGCGCACCGAGCGCTGGCGCGGCGATGCAGAGCCCGGCGGCCGCCAAACCCAGACCAAACCAACGAGACGCCATGAGGACCCCCGGGAACAACGGCCCAGCACATCCCGAAGTGGGCGGAAGATCAATCGTTTCGGGCCCTGCCGCGACGGTTGGTCAACCCAGCGCCTTCTTCACCGAGGCGGCGATGCCGGCGGCGTCGAGGCCCAGGCGCTCCAGCACCTCGGCCGGCTGGCCGGAGGGCGGCACCTTGGAAAGACCGAGGTTCAGGGTGGGGACCGAGACGCCGGCGCGGGCCAGGGCGGCCATGATCTTCTCGCCCTGTCCGCCGTCCAGATAGTGGTCGTCCAGCGTGACCAGGAGCTTCCTGCCCTTGGCGAGGCCGGCCACCCAGCCCGCGTCGATACGGTTCAGCCAGGGCAGATTGAGAACCTGCAGGCCCGCGCCCTGGCCGGCCAGCAGGCGCGAGGCCTTGACCGCCTGGGCCAGGAGGATCGGGCCCGATCCGATCAGCACAGCGTCCTGGCCGGGGGCGATCTCGAAGCCCTGGCCCGCCACCGGGCGCCAGCCCGGGGGAACATCCCAGTCGATCTCCGCCGGCAGCGAGGCCATGCGAAGGAACGAGGGTCCGTCGTGGGTCTCGAGGCACCAGTCGAGCAGGGCGCCGACCTCGGCCGGGCAGGAGGGCGCGACCATCACCAGGCCGGGCGTCCCGCCGATGGCGGAGATTTCGCGCAGGCTCTGGTGCGAGTGGCCGGGGCCGGCCGGCAGCACGCCCGAGAGGCCGCCGACATAGACCACCTTCGTGTGTTCGGTGGCGTTGTTGTAGATCTGCTCGTTGGGGCGTGTGCTCAGGAAGCACGAGAACGAGTGCACCACAGGAAGCATGCCCGAGAGCGCGAGGCCCCCGGCCATGGACACCATGTCCTGCTCGGCGATGCCGCACTCGAAGAAGCGCTTCGGATATGTCTCGGCGAAGGGGATCAGCCCCATGTCCTTGATCAGGTCGGCGTCCAGCGCCACCAGCTCGGGCCTCCGCTCGGCCGCCTTGAGCAGCGCTTCGGTATAGGCGCCGAACAGGCCCACCGTCTTGGCCGTCGAGACGGCCGCCGCAGGGCGGTTGACGATCTCGATCTCGACGGTTTGGCCGCCCATGGCGCCCGCGCGGGTGTTGATCTTGTCCAGCAGTTCCTGGGCCGCGCGGGTGTAGTCGGCCGCCTGGGGCGCGCCGGAGTGGAACAGGAACATCTCCA
>CAZTMF010000045.1:0-12873 GCA_964614675.1 uncultured Caulobacteraceae bacterium
GTCCAACTCCCGCAACTCCTCGATCGGCATCCGCGGCATCGGCGTGTCTTCCGCGTCCGACGGTCTGGACACCTCGGTCGGCGTCTACATCGACAACGTCTATCTCGGCCGTCCGGGCATGGCGCTGGAGGACCTGATCGACCTCGACCGGGTCGAGGTGCTGCGCGGGCCGCAGGGCACCCTGTTTGGCCGCAACTCCTCGGCCGGCGTGGTCAATATCACCACCAAGGCCCCCAGCTTCGACTTCGGAGGCACGGCCGAGGCCTCCTTCGGCGATTACGGCTATAACCAGGAAAAGGTGAGCGTCACCGGCCCGATCGTGGCCGACAAGCTCGCCTTCCGCCTGACTGCCTTCAACACCCATCGGGACGGCTACACCGACAATCCCACGACCGGAATCGCGGGCAACAGCGTCGGCCGGCACGGCGCGCGGCTTCAGTTCCTGTACACGCCGACGCCGAAGCTCAGCGTACGGCTGATCACCGAGTATTCGAACGAGAACGACACCTGCTGCGTCAGCGTGATCCGCCAGGTCCCCTCGCCCAGCATCGCGGCGACCACGGCGCGGACGCTGACGGCGTTCGCCCAGCTGGGCTACGTCCCCACGGTCAACCTCGACCAGAGCCTGAACAATGCGCCTCAGGACATGCTGACCGATCAACATTCGGTCTCGGCGCAGGTCGATTACGATCTCGGCTGGGCGGACTTCACCTCGATCACCGCCTACCGCTACTGGCACTTCGACCCGCTGCAGGATTCCGACAACGCCCCGCTGGACGTCATCCAGGTCAACGTCGCCCAGACCAGGGACCAGCAGTACAGCCAGGAGTTCCGTCTGGCCTCAAAACCCGGCCGGTTCACCTGGCAGGCGGGGGTCTATCTGTTCGACCAGCACCTGAACGATCACTACATCCTGAACCAGTTCGGCCGCGACGCGAGCGCCTTCTATACCGGCTATCTGCGCACCGCCTCGCCGGCGGCCGCGGCGGTCGTCATCGCGCCCGGGTCCCAATACATCGAGGACACTGTCGCCAACACCAAGAGCGCGGCCGTCTTCGCTCAGGCCAACTACAAGTTCACGGATAAGCTGACCCTGACCGCCGGCGTCCGCTACACCCATGACGACAAGCGCGGCGTCTCTGACACTTCGACCTACCTGACCCCTTACACGGCCACGTCGATCCCGTTCCACTACAACGTCGCCGTCCTCAACGACAACGTCTCCTGGCTCGCCAGCGCGTCCTACAAGCTGACGCCCGACACCCTGCTCTATGTGTCCTATTCGACCGGCTACAAGTCGGCCGGCCTCAACCTCAACTCGGCCGTGACCGCCGGCACGCCCCTGGTGCTGGAGCCTGAGCGGGTCCGCGACTGGGAAGCGGGCGTCAAGCAGACGCTTCTCGGCGATCGCCTCGCGGTGAACGTGAACGGCTACATCACCCACCTGAGCGGGCTGCAGGCCAACATCTATCCGACCAACGGCGCCAAGTCGTACCTGACCAACGTCGGGAACATCCTGGCGAGGGGCGTCGAAGCCGAGGCCACCCTCTATGTGACCCATGGGCTGTCGCTGAACCTGAACGGCTCCTACAACGACTCCCACTACACGTCCTACACGAACGGGCCCTGCCCGTTGGGCGTCACGGGGGTCTGCAACCTGACGGGCCGACCCGTCTACGAAGCGCCCAAGTGGATCGAGAACGCCACGGTCCAGTACCGCTTCGACCTGACGCCAAGGCTCCAGCCCTACGTCCAGGCGCAGTATTCGCATCGCTCCAGCGCCTTCGGCACCGTCGACGACGGACCGCTGACGGTGATCCCGGCCTTCTCGTTGGTGAATTTCCGCGTGGGGTCCGAGTTCAACGAGGGCCGGTACGACGTCTCGTTCTGGCTGAACAACGCCTTCAACGAAAAATACTTCCTGACCATGGGGACCAGTTCGATCCCCGGGGCCGGCACCTTCGCCCTCGGCGGGCAACCCGGCGCGCCGCGGATGTTCGGCGCCACCCTGCGCGCGTCCTTCTAGGACGCGCGCCCTACCCCTCAAACGCCACCCTCAGGAGACAGCCATGCCCCAACTCGGCCCCCTCACCGTCAGTCGCCAGGGCCTGGGAGGCATGAGCCTCTCGGGCATCTACGGCGCCTCGGACGATGGCGAGTCCGTCCGCCTCATCCACCGGGCCATCGAGCTCGGGATCACCTTCCTCGACACCGCCACCGGCTATGGCGCGGGCCACAACGAGAGCCTGTTCGGCGAAGCGGTGAAGGACCGCCGCGACGGGCTGGTGATCGCCAGCAAGTTCACCCACCGCAGGCATGGCGCCGGGAAGGACGCGCCGCCGATCACCGCGCGCGAGGCCGTCGAGGCGAGCCTCCGGCGACTGGGGCTCGACCACATCGACCTCTACTACCTGCACCGGATCGACCCGGAGATCCCGATCGAGGAGTCGGTCGGCCAGCTCGGCCGGCTGCGGCAGGAGGGCAAGATCGGGGCGGTCGGCGTCTCGGAGGCCGACGCGGAGCAGCTGCGCCGGGCCAACGCCGTCCATCCCATCGCCGCCCTGCAGAGCGAGTACTCGCTGTGGACGCGCGACGTCGAGGCGGAGATCCTGCCGGTCGCGCGCGAGCTCGGCATAGGCTTCGTGGCGTACAGCCCCCTCGGCCGCGGCTTCCTGGCCGGGGCGGAGGTGACGGACGCGGACGACCGGCGACATCAGCATCCGCGCTTCCAGCCCGAGGCGGTCGCCGCCAACAGCCGCCGCCGCGCCGCGATCGAACGCGTGGCCGAGGGGCTCGGCGCCAGCATCGCCCAGGTGAGTCTGGCCTGGGCGCTGTCTAAGGGCGTCGTCCCGATCTTCGGCACGCGGCGGATCGCGCATCTGGAGTCCAACTGGGCCGCCGTCGAGGTGGAGCTGAGTGATGAGGACGTCCGCGAGCTCGAGGACGCCTTCACGCCGGGCGCGACGGTCGGCGACCGTTATCCGGCCGACGGCCTGAAGCTCATCCCCCCGAACCCCTTCGCCCAGGCTCCGGCGGAGGTGTCCGCGTGAGCCCCGCCGCCCTGAGACAGGCCGAACCCGACGCGGAGGACCTGCGGGACCTGTTGAGCGCCCGCTATCGCGACCATACGGACTGGCCCGCAGTCGCCAATCCGGTGCTGCAGGGCCTGCTGGGCCACCGCTCGGTGCGCGCCTACCGTCCCGATCCGGTTCCCGAGGGCGCGCTGGAGACGGCTGTCGCTGCCGCCCAGTCGGCGGCGTCCTCCTCGAACCTGCAGATCTGGAGCGTGGTCGCGGTCGCCGACACCGACCGCAAGGCACGGCTGTCGGAGCTCTCCGGCCGGCAGAAGCACATCCTGGAGGCGCCGCTGTTCCTGGTCTGGCTGGTCGACTTCGATCGGTTGACCCAGCTCACCCCGCTCGGCGATCCGCGGTGCGAGGCCTTCGACTACACCGAGACCTTCCTGCTCGGCGCCATCGACACGGCTCTCGCCGCGCAGAACGCGGTGGTCGCCCTGGAATCCCTGGGACTGGGCACGGTCTACACCGGCGGTATTCGCAACCATCCCGCCGAGGTCGCCGCGGAGCTGTCCTTGCCGCCGCGCGTCTTTCCGCTGTTCGGCCTGGTCGTCGGCTGGCCGGACCCGGACAGACCCGCGTCCGTGAAGCCACGCCTGCCCCAGGCGTCGGTGCTGTTCCACGAAGGCTACAGCTGGAGCGAATTCCACCGCGTCGCGGCGGCCTCCTACGACCCGCGGATCCGCGCCTTCCAGTGCGAACAGGGAATGACCGAGAAGGATTGGACCGTGCAGGCGCGCGAGCGGACGCGTGGCCCCTCCTCCATGGCCGGCCGTCACGTTCTGAAGGACGTCCTGCACGGCCTCGGCTTTCCCCTGAAGTAGTCCCCAAGACCAGGAGTGTTCCCATGCCTGACGGCTTCAAAGACCTCAGCACGCTCGAACGGGCCTCGCCCGCCGTTCGCCTCGCCACCGAAAACCCGCAGTGCCTCTGGTACATTCCCAACCAGATCGACCCGGGACACCGCGGCGATACCGCCGAAGAACGGCACAACAGCCTCGAGACCCTGACCAGCCACGCCCTCGCCCTGGAGCAGCACGGCTGGAACGGCGCACTGATCGGCGCCGGCTGGGGCCGGCCGGACACCTTCACGGTCGCCACAGCGCTTGCGGCGCGGACCACCACCTTCGAGCCCTTGATCGCCATCCGGCCGGGCTACTGGCGCCCAGCGAACTTCGCTTCCGCGGCGGCGACCCTGGACGGGCTCACCGATGGACGGGTGCGAGTTAACATCGTCTCGGGCAAGGACAACCTGGCGGCCTATGGCGACAGCGAGGGCGAGCAGTCCCACCGATACGCCCGCACGCGTGAGTTCATGCGTCTGATCCGCCGGCTCTGGACGGAGGAAGACGTCACCTTCTCCGGCGAGCATTTCCAGGTCGAGAACTCGACCGTGCAGCCTCGCATCAAGGCCCGTGGCGACCGGCGTCATCCCAAGCTCTATTTCGGCGGCGCCTCCGAAGCCGCCGAGCGGGTGTCCGCGGGCGAGGCGGACGTGCAGCTGTTCTGGGGCGAGCCCCTGGAGGGCGTGCGGGAACGGATCGAACGGCTGAAGGCCTTGAGCCGCGACCTCGACCGCGACCTGCCGCCCCTGGAGTTCGGCCTGCGGATCACCACCCTGATCCGCGACACCACCGAGGAGGCCTGGGCCGACGCGGAGGCCAAGGTGGCCGAGATGGCCGCCCGCCGGGGCGAAGGCTGGAGGGACCACCGCCAGTGGGTCGCGGTGGGCCAGCAACGGCTGCTGGACCTCGCGGCCCGCGGCGACGTGCTGGACGACAACCTCTACACCGCCCCCGGCAAGTTCGGCGGCGGGGGCGCCGGCACGACCTGGCTGGTCGGCTCGGCGGCGGACGTGGCCCGGTCCCTGCGCAAGTATCAGGCCCTGGGCATCAGCCACTTCGTGCTGTCCGACACCCCCTACGTGCCGGAGATCCGGCGTCAGGGCGATCAGCTGCTCCCGCTGCTCCGCGGCGCTGCCCCGGTGGACGGCTGAGGCCCGTCCGCCTTAGTTGGCCTTTCGGCAGAACTCCGCGAGGCCGCGCAGGGGCTCGGAGCCGTAACCTTCGAACGAGGCGCCGTGCATCAGGGCGAGCCTGCGCGGCTTCAGGGCCGCCATCCGCTCGAGCGCGCCGGCAGTCCCAGGCGCCATGGTCATGGCCTGGAAGGCCCCCTCTGCGGCGATGGCGGGGCCGAGGATGTCATCGCGGGTCAGCGCCGGCGTCTGGCCCACGTGGGTGAAGAGGTCGCCACAGAACAGGGTGTCATCGGATTCCTCGTAGAAGACGCCGGCCTCCCAGCCGTGCGGCACGTGGGGTGTGCCGAGCCAACGCATCCGCTTGCCGCCGAGGTCGAGCACCTCGTCGTCGGCCAGCCCGCGGGGCGGCCGGTCGGCCAGGTCGGCGATCGAGATCTCGCAGCCCAGCTGGCCGTGGACGATCTGGGCGTTGGGAGCGGCCTGCAGCCAAAGGTTCATCGAACCGCACTCGTCGGCCTCGACGTGGCCGAAGCTGATCCAGCGCAGCCGCTCGAGCGGCATGATGCTGGCCACGGCTTCGCTGATCAGCGGGAACATCTGCCGGTGTCCGCAGTGGAACAGCATCGGCTCGTCGGCGTCGATCAGGAACTGGTTGAAGGTGAAGCCGGCCGGCGGCGCGACGGCCGGAACCCAGGTGGACAGGCGGTAGACGCCCCCCGCGATCTCAGAGACCTTCGTTTCCATGCGCCCGACCTCCCTGTGTCGCGGCGATGCTGCCCGGCCGGTCCGGCTGGGTCCAGCAGGAACACCAGGAAGTTTGACTCGCCCGCGCCAACATTCTGGGCTGAGGTGGCGGCCGGATGAGGAGACCCGCCATGGCCAAGGACAACAGGATCACCCTCTACGACCTGGCGCTGCGCGAGGGGCAGACCATCAGCCCGTTCGTCTGGGCGACCAAATACGCCATCGCCCACAAGGGCTTCGAGATCGACCTGGTGCCGGGCGGCTTCACGGGGATCGTGGAACGCACCGGCGGCAAGACCGAGCGCCTGCCGGCCATCGTGGACGACGGCAAGTGGGTGCTGGATAGCTGGCTGATCGCCGAGTACCTCGACGAGACCTACCCCGACCGCCCCACCCTGATCGGCTCCAAACAGGTCGAGATCGCCACCAAGTTCATCGAGGGCTGGCTCTGGGGCAATGTGCTGCGCGAGTGGATGCCCAACATCGTGCGGGACTATCGCGACGCCGTGCTGCAGGTGGACTGGGACTACGTCACCAAGACACGGACCGCACCGGGCACGACGCTGGAGGCGACCCAGGCCGGCCGCGAGGACCGCCTGCCGCTGATCCCGCCCAAATTGGAGCTCCTTCGCACCACCCTGCGGGAGACGCCCTGGCTGGGGGGCGATGCGCCCAACTACACGGACTACCGGGCCCTTGCCGTGTTCCTGTTCATGTCGGCGGTGGCGACCACGCCGGTGCTGACCGACGACGATCCGGTCCGCGACTGGGTCGATCGGGGCTTCGATCTCTATGGCGGGCTGGGGCGGATCCCCGGCATGAAGCCCCTGTTCGGCCTGAAGCTGCGCGAAGGCGACCCCGAACCCTTCGTGAAGGACGTCGTCGGCAACGGCCTCACCAAGCGGAACACCGGCCCGGAGTCCACCAAGGCCGAGACCGAGCGCTTCAAGGCGCGCCTGCGGGAGCAGGCGACGGCGTGATGCTAGTGTCCTGAGGACACCAGCTCAGATCGTGGGATGGCCGGCGACGGCCGGGACCCAGCCGGCAAAGCGCAGGGCCAGGAAGGTCATGTAGCCGGCGATGCAAAGCTTCAGTGCGATCAGGGCGACGTAGCCGACCGGGTCGGCGTGTCTGGAGAAGCGAAGTCGCATGACCCCGCCGCTGACGCCGGACGTCCCGGCCATGAGGTCCCGCACGGCGACGCCCGCCACGAACAGGGCGAGCAGCCAGCAGATCAGGAACCGGAAGTCGGACATCGAGGGTCTCCGCCGAAGTGCGGGGGAGATATGACCATGCCGAGGTTAAGGTCCCGTGCCTTCAGGCGGCGCCCTCGGCCGCGGCCTCCTCGTGGCCCTCACCTAGCCGTCCGCGCAGGCGGTCGAGGTAGATGTAGACCACCGGCGTGGTGAACAAAGTCAGCGCCTGGGAGACGATCAGACCGCCGACGATGGCCCAGCCCAGCGGGTGGCGGAACTCCGAGCCGGTGCCGTTCATCAAGATCATCGGAATTCCGCCCAGCATGGCCGCGGCCGTGGTCATCAGGATCGGCCTCAGCCGCTGGCGGCAGGCGTGGCCCACCGCCTCTTCGGCCGAGAGCTGGTGCTCGCGCTCGTAGCGCAGGGCCACGTCGACGATCAGGATGCCGTTCTTCTTCACGATGCCGATCAAGAGGATGATGGCGATGATGCCGATCACGTTCAGGTCCTGGCCGGCGATCTTGAGGAACAAGAGCGCCCCCAGCCCCGCCGATGGCAGGGTCGATAGGATGGTCAGGGGGTGGATGTAGCTCTCGTAGAGGACGCCCAGGATCACATAGACGGCGAGCAGGGCCGCAGCGATCAGGATCGGCTCCGACGAGAGCGACTGCTGGAAGGCCTGGGCGGTGCCCTGGAAGGAGGCCGTCAGGGTCGCCGGGGCGCCCAGATCCTCGCGCGCCTTCTCCACCGCCTGGGTCGCCTGGCCGAGCGAGACGCCCGGCGCCAGGTTGAACGACAGGGTCGCGGCCGGGAACTGGCCCTGGTGGCTGATGGTGAGCGAACTGGTCGCGTTGGGGTCCACCTTGACCAGCAGCGAGAGCGGCACGGGCTTCTGGGTCAGGGGCGAGATCAGATAGACCGAGTTGAACAGCGAAGGGGTCAGCTGCAGGCCCGGCGGCGCCTCGACCACCACGTGGTAGGCGTTCAGCTGGGTGTAGATTTGCGCCACCTGCCGCTGGCCGATCTGGTTGTAGATGGCCTGGTCGATGTCCAGGGGTGAGATGCCGAACCGGCCGGCGGCGTCGCGGTCGATGGTCAGTCGCACGGCCGCCGCGCCTGACTGCTGATCGGACGAGACGTCCTTGATCTCGGGCAGCTTCTTCAGCGCATCCAGCAATTGAGGGGTCCAGGCGTTCAGCTCGTCCAGGTCGGCGTCCGACAGGGTGTACTGGTACTGGGCCCGGCCTGCCCGGCCGCCGACGTTGATGTCCTGGTTCGCCTGCAAAAAGGCCTGCACCCCCACCAGCTTGGCGAACTGCGGCCTGAACCGAGCGATCACCTGGTCGGCGGTGGCTTTGCGTCCCGCGTCCTTGGGCTTCAGGCTGACCACGAAATTGGCCTGGTTGAGACCGCCGTTGCCGATGAAGAAGTGCGACTCGTTCACGTCGGGATCGCGCCGGACGACGTCGGCCACCTGCTGGATCTTCTCGGCGGTCTTGGCGAAGGAGGCGTCCTGGGAGGTGATCACCGTCCCCTGGAGGAAGCCCGTGTCCTGCTGCGGGAAGAACCCGGTGTGGGCCGTGACATAGAGCACTATGGTCGCCAGGGCGGTGACCAGGAACACCGCCAGCGTCGCGGGCTCGTGGCGCAGCACCCAGTCCAGGGCGCGGCTATAGCCCCCCTCCAGATGGCGGAAGCCCGTCTCGAGCGTCGCCTTGAAGCCGTGCGCCGGCTGGGGCGGCTTCAGGAACTTGGCGCACATCATCGGCGTGAAGGTCAGCGACAGGATCACCGACAGGGCGACCGCGCAGCTGAGGGTGAAGGCGAACTCCTGCATCAGCCGCCCGACGACGCCGCCCATGAACATCAGGGGCGTGAAGACCGCGATCAGCGAGATCGAGATCGTCAGGATGGTGAAGCTTATCTCGCCTGCGCCATCCAGGGCCGCCTGGAACGGCGCCTGGCCGTGTTCGATGCGCCGCCAGATCGTCTCGACCATGACGATGGCGTCGTCGACGACGAAGCCCACCGCAATGGTCAGGGCCATCAGGGACAGGTTATCGAGGCTGAAGCGCAGCGGCAGCATCGCCGCCGCGGTCGCCAGCAGCGCGAGAGGGATCACCAGGCTGGGGATCAGGGTCGCCCGGACGTCCCTCAGGAACAGGAAGATCACCATGACCACCAGGCCGACGGTGATCAGCAGGGTGATCTCCACGTCCCGCACCGAGGCTCGGATGGTCTGGGTGCGGTCCGACAGGACGTGCACGTGGATGGAAGGCGGCATGCTGGCTTCGATGGCCGGCAGCGCCGCCTTCACCCGCTGCAGGGTGGCGATGACGTTGGCCCCTGGCTGCTTCTGCACGAAGACGAGGATCGCCCGGCCGTTCGGCAGCGAGGTGTCCGGATAGCCGGCGCCCCGGAAGACCCAGGCACCGATCTGGTTATTCTCGATACTGTCGACGGCCTGGCCGATGTCGCGCACCCGCACCGGGGCGCCGTTCTTGTAGGCGACGATCAGGTTGTTCCAGGTGGCGGCGTCCAGCACCTGGTCATTGGCGTAGACAGTGTAGCTCTTGTCCGCCCCGTTGATCACGCCCTTGGGCGCATTGACCGTGGCGTTGGCGACCGTCTGGCGGATGGCGTCGATCTGCAACCCCATGGCGGCGACCTTGCGGGGGTCCACCTGGATGCGCACCGCCGGCCGCTGCTGGCCGCCGATCTGGACCTGGCCCACCCCCTCGATGCGCGCGATCTGCTGGCCCAGGATGCTGTCGGCATAGTCGCTGACCTTGGACAGCGGCAGGGTGTCGGAGGTCAGGCCCAGCTGGATGATCGAGGTGTCCGCCGGATTGACCTTGCGGATGTTCGGCGGGTTCGGAAGGTTGGTCGGCAGCTGGCCGGCGGCGGCGTTGACCGCGGACTGCACGTCCTGGGCCGCCGCATCGATATTGCGTCCCAGGTCGAACTGCAGGACCACCTGGGTCTGGCCGATGGCGCTGGTCGAGGTCATCTGGGTGACGCCCGGGATCAGCGACAGCTGCCGCTCCAGGGGCGTCGCCACGTTCGAGGCCATGGTCTCGGGACTGGCCCCCGGCAGGTTGGCCTGGACCTGTATGGTCGGGAAATCCACCTGCGGCAGGGCCGCCACCGGCAGGTTGAAATAGGCGATCAGCCCCACGACGAGGAAGGCCATGGCGATCAGCGAGGTCGCGACGGGCCGGCGGATGAAGGGGCTGGAGAGGCTCACCGGGCTCGCCGCCCTCCAGCCGGCGCCGGGCCGTGCACCTGGACCCTGGACCCCGGCGCCAGGGACATCTGGCCGTCGGTGACAACGATATCGCCGGCGGCGAGGCCGCTGGAGATCACCGCCACGCCCTGTTCCGTCGTCTGGACCGTCACCGGCCGCTCGATCGCCTTGCGATCGGGTCCGACCACATAGACGAAGCTTCCCTTGGGGCCCTCGTTCACGGCCGCCGCCGGAATGGTGAGGGCGCGCTGCAACACCTGCAGGGTCAGCCGCACGTTCAGGAACTGGCCGGGCCAGAGCCGCCGCGCGCCGTTCGGAAAGCGGGCCTTCATCTGCACCGTGCCGGTGGCCGGGTCGACGTGGTTGTCGGCGATGGAAAGCTCGCCGGAGTCCAGCAGCTGGCCGTCGTCCTGGCTATAGGCCTGGGTCAGCATTGGCCTGGCGAAGCCCCCCGAGGCGGTCACCAGGCGTTGGAAGTCGCCCTGAGGCACGGTGAAGGTCACCGCGATCGGGGTGATCTGGTTCACGCTGAGGATGCCGGTCGTGTCGGTGGTGGCGATGATATTGCCGGCGTCGACCAGGCGCACGCCGACGCGGCCATCGACCGGCGAGACGATGCGGCAGTGGCGCAGGTTCACCTGGGCGCCCTTGAGCTGGCCCTGGTCGATCAACACAAGGCCCTCGTCCTGTTTCACCAGGGCGGACTGGGTGTCGAACTGCTGCCTGGAGGCCGAATCCTGGCTGAGGAGGACGCGGTACCGTTCGAGGTCGAGCCTCGCCGCATCCAGCAGCGCCTGGTCGCGCTTCAGCGCCCCCTGGGCCTGCAGCACCTGGGATTCATATTGCGACGGGTCGATCTGGGCCAGGAGCTGGCCCTTGCGGACGAAGGAGCCTTCGCGCACCGGCACATCCAGCAGCCGGCCGTTGACCTGGCTCTTGATCAGCACGCTGCTCCAGGCCTGGGCGGCCCCGAGCTCGGTGATGGAAACCGGCATGTCGCGGACCGACGCGCGCGCGGTCGCCACCGGCACGGCCGGCGAACGCTCTACCTTGGCCTTCTTCTTCGAACCGAAGATCGCCCAAGCGGCAAGCACCACCGCCAGGGCGCCCAGCACGGCGAAGCCCCAGCGAGGCCGCCTCGACGCCATCGACTGTCCTTTCCGTCCCGCTGGTCCGCAGCCTCGGCCCGGCCGCGGGCGGATCGCACCAGTGTCCCGAGTCCGAAGTTCGCCTGCAAGTTGGGGGCAGGCTCAAGCGAGCTTCGGACTCGATCAGGACACTGGCAAGTGTCTGATTCTAGTGCGGTTTGCGAATTTGAAGTTCGCCACAGCGCTTGCCCCAACCCAAAGGCGAACTCCAAATTCACCGCACTAGCGCTGCCTAACGGCAAACAGCGCGCTGTCAAAAGGGATTTCACCGCTGATTAGCGGCGTGTGTGCGCGGAAATATGTCAGCTGCGTCTCAGAGGCGACGCAGAGGGGGGCGGCAGGTGGCCGCTCAGTCGCCGCTGAAGTACTGCGGGAACTCGCTGCGGGTCGGCTCTGCAGTCCCCTGGCGTTCATCCTCGGGCGAGAGCCGCAGGGCCCCGCCTCGCGACGCCCGGACCCTTTGCCGCGCCTCTTCGGCCGCCCTCTGGGCGCGCTCGATCTGCCGGCGGGTTCGGGCCGCCAACTCTTCGTCCTGGTTCATCCTCAACCTCGTCGACGGCCTGTGACCATCGCTCGCAGGCGGTTAAGCCCCCGCCATTATTGAGGAATCATATCACATCGAGGTCGATCCGACCACCCGTATGCCCGCCGCCCCGCCGGCCACGCGGCCGACGATGCGGCTGGAGGCGAAGCCTTCCGCCCGCGCAAGGGTCAAGAGGTCCTCCACCGCCTCGGGCGCCGCGGCGATCAGGAGCCCGCCGCTGGTCTGCGGATCGGTCAACAGATCCCGTCGCCACGGTTCGAGATCCGCGGGCAGTCGAACCTGGTCTCCATAGCTCGCCCAGTTGCGGGTCGAGGCGCCCGTGCGCACGCCGGCGCGGGCCAGGTCCTCGGCGCCGGCCAGGATCGCCGGGGCGCCCGCATCGATCTCGATTCCCAGGCCGGCGCCGCGGCTCATCTCCAACGCATGGCCCAGCAGGCCGAAGCCGGTGACGTCGGTGACGGCGTGGACGCCGGCCATGCCCCCCAGCCTGGCGCCCAGGGTGTTCAGCTGGGTGGTGGAGGCGATCATGGCGGCGTAGCCCTCGGGGCCCAGCCGCTCCTGCTTGAAGGCCGCACTGAGGATCCCGACCCCCAGGGCCTTGGTCAGGATCAGCACGTCGCCGGCGCGCGCGCCCTTGTTGGTCAGCACCTTGTCCGGGTGCACGAGGCCCAGCGCCACCAGGCCGTAGATCGGCTCGACGCTGTCGATCGAATGGCCCCCCGCCACCGGGATCCCCGCCTTGGCGCAGACAGAGGCCCCCCCTGCCAGGATCTGGCGGATGTCGTCGATGGCCAAGGTGTTGATCGGCATGCCGACGATCGCCAGGGCCAGGATCGGCGTGCCGCCCATGGCGTAGACGTCCGACAGGGCGTTGGTCGCCGCGATGCGGCCGAAGTCGAAGGGATCGTCGACCACCGGCATGAAGAAGTCGGTGGTGGC
>CAZTMF010000046.1:0-12792 GCA_964614675.1 uncultured Caulobacteraceae bacterium
GCTCGGCCAGGTCCCGGCGTTCCGCGCCTACCGGAAGCTGACCGGCCATGGCGGAACCTATGGCGAGGTCGACGGAGGCGACTTCGGCAAGGTCGGCGTCGCTTGGCTGGACTGGCGGCTGAAGAGCGACACCGCGGCGGGGCGGATGTTCCTGGGCGCGGGCTGCGGCCTCTGCGCCGACCCGAAGTGGGTGGTGAGGAAGAAGAACATCGACTGATTTACCCGCGGGCGGGCCTGCTCAAGCCCGCCCGATCGCGCCGTTGAATCCTCCGCGACAAGCTAATTGTAATATAATATATCTTGCTGGGCGTGGGATCCGGAAGGCCCATGGCGAACCAGCGTCGCGGCTTGCCGCCTCGGTTCGTCCAAGGGCGCGCTTCCAGCCGGATCACCAGTGGGCGGGGGAAAATGATGGGGGGCGACCACGGGCAGATCTCGCGCAGGGGGGCGATGAACGGCGCAGGGGCTCTCAGCCTTCTTGCCGCGCTGCCGGCCGGGGCGGCGACTGCAGCCCCGCCAAGAGCGGCGATTGACGCGGGCAGCGCGCGTCCGCCGATTTCGCCTTTCATCTATGGCGGGTTCCTCGAGCACATCGGCGACCTCATCAATCACAGCCTGTGGAGCGAGGTCATCGATGACCGGAAGTTCTATTGGCCTGTCGATCTGCGGTCCGTTCCGGCGCCGCCCAGCGATGCGGGCGGCCCGCCGCGAACGGCCTCGCGGAAATGGAATCCTGTCGGCGCCGAGGCGAGCGTCGTCATGGACAGCCGCGCTCCCTATGTCGGCAAGCAGAGCCCGGTCATCCGCGTCGACGGCCCAGGCCCTTCGGGCATCGCACAATCGGGCCTGTCGCTCGCGCGCAAGGACCATGTCGCCCGTATCGTCGTGGCCGCCGATCCGGGGGTGGCCGTTTCCGCCACCTTGATCTGGGGCCCCGGCGCGCACGAGCGCCAGACCTTGAGCGCGCCCGCCTCCAAGGCGTGGAGCACGGCGACCCTGCGCTTCTCGCCCGGCGAAAGCACGGATGGCCGCATCGAGATCACCGGCAGCGGTTCGGGGACGTTCCGCGTCGGCGCCGTCTCCCTCATGCCGCAAGACAACGTGGGAGGCTTCCGGGCCGATACGATCGCGCTGCTGCGCGAGATGGATTGCAAGATCATCCGCATGCCGGGCGGCAACTTCATCTCGGCCTATGACTGGAAGAATACGATCGGGGATCCCGACAAGCGTCCTCCGATCATGGACCCCGTCTGGCATGCGGTGCAGCCCAACGACGTGGGCGTGGACGAGCTTCTCGCCATGGCCCGGCTGATCAGCGCCGAACCCTATTGGTGCATCAATACCGGCTTCGGCGAGCCGCGCTCGGGCGCGGAGATCCTCGAATACGTCAATGGCGCTGCGGCGACCGAATGGGGCGCCAAGCGCGCGGCCAACGGCCATCCGGAGCCTTGGCGGGTGAAGTACTGGGATGTGGGCAACGAGATGTACGGCCACTGGCAGATGGGCCAGATGAGCCGCGACCAGTATTGCGTCAAACACAACCAATTCGTCGACGCGATGCGTGCGGTCGATCCTTCCATCTATATCGCCGCGCCCGGCGGGTTCGCCGACGAGATGACGACGGGCCAGGGCCTTCCCGGCGCGCCGGTGGTGGAAATCGGCAGCGAACGCGATTGGGCCTACGGCATGCTGCAGAACTGCATGGGCCGGTTCGATGCGCTCCAGACCCACGCCTATCCGCCGGAGAACAAGCACTACGACCTGGCCACCGGCCATCTCGTGGACGTCGCGCAGTCGCTCAATGAATGGTCGCGCGGCGTGGCGCAGCGGATCCAGACCATGGCGGATTGCTGGGAAGCCTACAAAGCGCGGTTCCCCGTGCTGAACGAGGGCCGGGTCAAGGTCTTCTTCGACGAGTGGGCCTACCACTTCCGGCAGGACCTCAAGGGCTCGCTCGCGGTGGCGATGGCGTTCCACGAATTCTTCCGCCACACCGACTTCATCGACATGGCCGGCTACACCATGGCCACGGCCTGGCTCGATTCCGACCGCACACGTTCGGTGATCAGCGCCACGGGGCGCGTGTTCCAGCTCTACAACCAGCATTTCGGCGTCATCCCGGTCGCCGTCGGCGGCGATTCGCCAGCGCCTGGACCGCGCTTCCCGATCGGGGGCGATCAGCCGCGCGTGAACACCGGGAGCGCCACCTGGCCGCTCGATGTCTCCGCCGCGCTTACGCGGGATCGCACCGCCCTGATCGTCGCCGTCGTCAACGCCACGGAACAGCCGCAGACGCTGCGGATGGGACTGCAGGGGTTCAGCGCGGCGCACGCCGGCCGGTCCTGGCGGCTCGTGGGGCCGAGCCTCGACGCGCAGAACCGTGTCGGGGCCGCGCCGCAGGTCGCGATCCAGGAACGCCCGTTCTCCGCGCGCTCCGGTTCGCTCGTCCTGGCGCCGACCAGTGTCGAACTGTTCGAATTCCGCAGGGCGTGAGGAGAGCGAAATGCCGAACACGCCAGCCTTGGTTCGAGCCTTGGTCGGGGCGCTCGCCGGTCTCGCCTGCGCCCCGCCCCTGACCGCCGCCGCCCAGACGCCGCCGCCTTATCGCGACATGTCGCTCCGCCCGGATGCACGAGCCGCGGACCTGGTGTCCCGCATGACGATGGAAGAAAAGGTCCAGCAACTCCTGAACGATGCGCCAGCGATTCCGCGTCTCGGCGTCAGGGAATACAACTGGTGGAGCGAGGGCCTGCACGGTGTGGCGGCCCATGGCGACGCCACCGTTTTTCCCCAGGCGATCGGCTTGGCCGCGAGCTGGGATGCGCCGATGCTGCACGAGGCGGCCGATACCATCGGCATCGAATTCCGCGCCAAACATGTCGAGGCCCAGCATCGTCTGGGCGGATCGGACTGGTTTGCCGGCCTGACCGTCTGGTCGCCCAACATCAACATCTTCCGCGATCCGCGCTGGGGGCGCGGTCAGGAGACCTACGGGGAAGACCCCTACCTCACCTCCCGCCTGGGAGTCGCCTTCGTCACCGGTCTTCAAGGCGACGACGCGCGCTATCTGCGCGTGGTCTCCACGCCAAAGCATTTCGCGGTGCACAGCGGGCCCGAGCCCAATCGGCACCGGGAGGACGTGCAGGTTTCCGCGCACGATCTCGAGGACACCTATCTGCCCGCCTTTCGTGCCACCGTCATGGAAGGCCATGCCGGCTCGGTGATGTGCGCCTACAACGCCATCAACGGCGCGCCGGCCTGCGCCAACGACCAGCTTCTCGTGCGGCGCCTGCGGCAGGACTGGGGCTTCAGGGGCTATGTGGTTTCGGACTGCGACGCCGTCGGCAACATCTATCGCGCCAACGAGCATCACTACACGGCGACGCCCGAGCAGGGCGTGGCCGCCGCGTTCAAGGCGGGCACGGACCTGATCTGCGGAGACGCCTACGAGTCCGAGCATGTCCTGAGCGCGGTCCGCCAGGGGGCGCTCCCCGAGGCGACAATCGACGTCGCGCTCCGGCGTCTGTTCACGGCGCGCATCCGTCTCGGCCAGTTCGATCCGTCGGGTTCGGCCTTTCCGTCCATCTCCGCGCACGACAACGACACGGACGCGCACCGCGCGCAGTCGGAGCACGTGGCCGAAGCGTCGATGGTGCTCTTGAAGAACCAGGGCGACCTTCTGCCGCTGCGGGCGGCGCCGCGAACCATCGCGGTGATCGGCCCCAACGCCGACAGCGTGGAGGCGCTGGTCGGCAATTACAACGGCACGCCATCCCATCCGATCACGGTCCTGAGCGGCTTGCGCCAGCGGTTTCCCGGCGCCCGCATCATCTACGTCCAAGGGTCTGGCCTCATCGATCCGGCGCTGCTGCCTGTGCCTGACGACGCCCTTTGCGTGGACGCACGCTGCAGCGCGCATGGCCTGACAGCGACGCAATTCGCCGACGCCAAGCTCTCGGGCGCGCCGGTTTCGACCCAGGTCCAGCCGAACGCGCGCATGTCGTGGCAAGGCGAACAGCGCGTGGGCGGTACGCGCTGGACGGGCTACATCACCGCGCTGGAAAGCGGCGCCTACCGCTTCCGCTATGATGCGTTCGGCGGCTATCGCGTCTGGGTCGACAACAGGCTCGTCGTCGACGCCTGGGGGGTGGATTGGCGCCCCTCCATCGCGACCGGGACGATCACGCTCGAGGCGGGCAAGACCTACCCGATCCGCGTGGAGGCGTTCCAGCGGCGCGACTCTGGCGACGAACGCCTGGTCTGGAGCATCCCGAGCGACGTTGGGGCGCAGGAGGCCGTCGCTGCGGCGAGAAACGCCGATCTCGTCGTCTTCGTCGCAGGGCTCACGGCTCAGCTCGAGGGTGAGGAAATGCGCATCGAAGCGCCGGGCTTCGCCGGCGGCGATCGCACCAGTCTCGACCTGCCCGCCCCACAGGAGAGATTGCTCGAGCGCGTCGCCGCAGTCGGCAAACCCCTCGTCCTGGTGCTGATGAACGGCAGCGCCCTGAGCGTGAACTGGGCCAACGCCCATGCGCCCACGATTGTAGAGGCCTGGTATCCGGGAGGCGAGGGCGGGCTCGCTGTCGCGCGCCTGCTCGCCGGCGACTTCAGCCCCGCAGGCCGCCTGCCGGTGACATTCTACAAGTCGGTCGACCAGTTGCCCGACTTCGAAGACTATTCGATGGCGCACCGCACCTATCGCTACTTCACCGGCGAGCCGCTCTATCCATTTGGCTACGGCCTCTCCTACACGAGCTTTTCCTACGGCCACGCCCATGTCTCCAGCCCGCGGGTGCGGGCGGATGGCTCAGTGACGGTCTCGGTCGACGTCGCCAACACTGGCGCCATGGACGGCGATGAGGTGGTCGAGCTCTATGCAAGCCATCCAGGCATGGCCGGAGCCCCAAGACGCGCCCTCGTGGGCTTCGAACGCATCCACCTCGCCCGGCGCCAGACCCGGCTGGTGCAATTCACCTTACGCGACCGCGCCTTGAGCGTTATCGATCCGCAAGGCGTGCGGCGCATCACACCGGGACAAGTCGATCTTTGGGTCGGCGGCGGTCAACCTGGCGCCCAGACGGCGGGGGCCGGCGCCCGCTTCGAGATCACCAGCGGTGCGACGCTGCCGGACTGAGAATGACGCGAGGGCGGGCCATCCAGCCGCGAACCATCTTGATATAATATGACTTATCGATTTAGTTGCGCGGCGGCGTAGCCGGGCTCCGTTGCATTCCAGGCAAGTCACAACGCGGGAAGCGATGGTTCTGAGGCTCGTCCAGATCGCCGATGCGGCAGGCGGCAGGCTGGTGGCGGCGCTGGGCGACAGCGGACCGGACCGCATCGTGTGCGGCGCCACGTCGATCTACGATCTCGCCATGGAGGCGATCGCCGAGAACCTGGGACTGGAGGCGTTGGTCGCCCGCAAGGGTCTGGGTGCGGAAATCGACCCCGACACCCAGCTCCTGGAAGGCCGAATCCTTTCGCCGGTCCATCACCCCGAGCCCGCCCGCACCCTGGTGTCCGGAACCGGCCTGACGCACCTCGGCTCGGCCCAGAGCCGCGACGAGATGCACCGAAAGCTGGCCGGGGACGCGCTCACCGACTCGATGAAGATGTTCAAGAGCGGCCTGGACGGCGGCAAGCCCATGCCCGGCCAGACCGGAGTCCAGCCCGAGTGGTTCTACAAGGGCGACGGGTCGATCCTCGCCGCGCCCGAGGCGCCGCTCGCCGCGCCCGGCTTTGGCGAGGACGCCAGTGAAGAAGCGGAAATCGTCGGCATCTACGTGGTGGCGCCCGATGGGGCCCCGGTGCGGCTGGGCTTCGCCCTTGGCAACGAGCTGTCCGACCACGTCATGGAACAGCAGAACTACCTCTACCTCGCCCACTCCAAGCTCCGGCCGTGCTCGGTCGGTCCCGAGCTTCGCGTCGGCGACCTGCCCGCCCAGGTGACCGGCGCCTCACGCATCCGACGCCGCGGCGAGGTGATCTGGGAGGGCGAGTTCCTGTCCGGCGAGTCCCACATGGCGCATAGCATCGCCAACCTGGAACACCATCACTTCAAGCACGGCCAGTTCCGCAGGCCGGGCGACGTTCACATCCACTTCTTCGGCGCCGCCGTGCTGTCCTACAGTCACGGTGTGCGGACCCAGGCGGGCGATGTGTTCGAGATCGAGGCGGACGCCTTCCGACTTCCCCTGAGGAACCGCCTGGACGTGACCGATCATGCCGCCGTTGCGCTCAGATCGCTCTAGCTCGGGATCGCAGGGGGAGGCGCCATGACCGCAACCTACTCGGATCTGGAGGGCCGGGTCATCCTCGTCACCGGAGGCGGCCAGGGGATCGGCGAAGCCACCGTGCGGGCCTTCGTTCGTCAAAAGGCCAAGGTGGCCTTCCTGGATGTCGCCGAGGACGCCTCCCGCGCCCTCGCCGCGGAGCTCGGCGGGGAAGGGGGGACGGTCGTCTTCCTGCCGTGCGACCTTACCGACATCCCGGCGCTGCGCCGGTCGATCGCCCAGGTCGCGGAGACCCTTGGTCCGGTCCAGGTCCTCATCAACAACGCGGCCAATGACACCAGGCATGTGACCGAGGAGGTCACCGAGGCCGGCTGGGACGATGGGGTGGCCGTCAATCTGAAGCACCAGTTCTTCGCGGCACAGGCGGTGCTGCCGGCGATGAGGGCCGCGGGCGCTGGCGTCATCGTGAACCTCGGCTCCACCTCCTGGTTGGCGGGGCAGGGCGGGATAGCGGCCTACACCGCCTGCAAGTCCGCCGTCATCGGCCTGACCCGCAGCCTGGCCCGGTACTACGGGCCCTACGGCGTGCGGGTGAACGCGGTGGCGCCCGGCTGGATCATGACGCGGCGCCAGCTCGAGCTCTGGGTGACGCCCGAGACCGAGGGCGCGATCTTCGAGAGGCAGTGCCTCAAGCGGAAGCTCCAGCCCAGCGAGGTGGCCGAGTTCATCGTCTTCCTGAGCTCGGACGCCGCCAGCGCCTGCACCAGCCAGCATTACGTCGTGGACGGGGGATGGACCTGATGACGGGACCCAAGACCAAGGGAGGGCGCGGGCCCATGAAGACGAAGGCTTTGACGGCCCTGGCGGTCGTGGCGCTTGCGCTTGTCGGATGCGCCAAGCCCGGAGACGGCCGGATGAAGGTCGGTTTCGCACAGATAGGTTCGGAGTCGGGATGGCGGGCGGCGGAGACCAACACCGCCAAACGCGAGGCCGCGAGCCGCAACATCGATCTCAGCATCGCCGACGCCCAGCAGCGCCAGGAAAACGAGATCCGCGCCATGAGGGCCTTCATCGCCCAGCGCGTCGACGGGATCCTGCTGGCGCCGGTGGTTTCGACCGGTTGGGACGGCGTGCTCGAGGAGGCGAGGGCCGCCAAGATTCCGGTGGTCCTGATGGATCGCCAGATCCAGACCGAGAAGCCGGACCTCTATCTGTCGTCGGTGGCGGCGGATTCCGTTCACGAGGGGCAGATCGCCGGCGACTGGCTGGTGCGAAAGGCCGCCGGCAAGCCGTGCAGGGTGCTCGAGCTTCAGGGCACAGTCGGGGCGAGCGTCGCGATCGATCGCAAGAAGGGCTTCGACGAGGCGATCGCCAAGACAGCGAACGTCAGGATCGTCCGCACCCAGTCGGGCGACTTCACGCGCTCCAAGGCCAAGGAGGTCATGGAGAGTTTCGTCAAGGCCGAGCAGGGCCAGCCGATCTGCGCCGTCTTCGCCCACAACGACGACATGATGATCGGCGCGATCCAGGCGCTCGAAGAAGCGGGCCTCAAGCCTGGTCAGTCGGTGCTCACCATCTCGATCGACGGCGTGCCGGACATCTTCAAGGCGATGGTCGACGGCAAGGCGAACGCCACGGTCGAACTCTCGCCCAACATGGCGGGTCCCGCCCTCGATCTGCTGATCGCGTACAAGAAGACCGGCAAGGTCCCGCCCAAGTGGATCAAGACCCAGAGCAAGCTCTACGAGCCGGACACGGCCCAGGCGGAATACGACCGTCGCAAGGCGCTATATTGATGCCGGACGCCGCCCCGACGCCGCTGCTTGACGCGCTGCAGGTCCGCAAGACCTATCCCGGCGTGGTCGCCCTCGATGGGGTGGACTTGACCCTTGTCCACGGGGAAGTGCATGCGCTCGTCGGCGAGAACGGCGCGGGCAAGTCGACCCTGGTCAAGCTCCTGACCGGCGCGGCGCGCTGCGATGGCGGCGGCATGCTCCTGGAGGGTCGCCGGTTCGCGCCGGGGGATACGGCTGCCGCCCAGGCCGCCGGAGTCGGCGCCGTCTACCAGGAGGTGAACCTCGTCCCGAACCTCACGGTTGCGGAGAACCTCCTCTTGGGTTTCCAGCCGCATCGATGGGGTCTCGTGCGCCGCGGCGAGATGAACCGCCAGGCGCGGGCGTTGCTGGTCGATTTCGGCCTCGACCTCGATGTGACCCGGCCGCTGGGGACCTTCTCGGTCGCGATCCGGCAACTGGTCGCGATCGCCCGCGCCGTGAGCCTCTCCACCAAGGTGCTGGTGCTCGACGAGCCGACGGCCAGCCTCGATCCGGGAGAGGTCGAGGCCTTGTTCGCGGTCGTCCGCAAGCTCGCCGCCCGCGGCATGGGGATCGTGTTCATCAGCCACTTCCTGGACCAGATCTACGCGATCGCCGATCGGGCCACCGTCCTGCGAAACGGCCGCCTCGTGGGGACCCGCACCCTCGCCCAGACGCCGCGAAAAGAGCTGATCGCGATGATGCTTGGGCGCGAGCTCTCGGAGGCGGCCGCCCTGCCCGGATCGCCGGCGGCGATGTACGAGGGTGCGCCCGCGGTGCGGTTCAGGGGCATGGCGCCGCGCGGTTCCAGCGAGCCGTTCGATCTCGACATTCACCCGGGCGAGGTCGTGGGCTGCGCCGGCCTGCTGGGCTCGGGCCGGACGGAAACCGCCCTGGCGATGTTCGGCGCGGAGGCCGGCGGGGGCGAAGCGGAGGTGGACGGGCGGGCCCATCGTCTGCGCCGCCCCCATGACGCGATCGGGCTGGGGTTCGGGTTTGTGCCGGAGGACCGCAAGACCGACGGGATCGTCGGCGCGCTGTCCGTTCGCGAGAACATCATCCTGGCGCTCCAGGCCCGGGCCGGGTTGCGTAAGCGGATCCGGCGGCGCGAGCAGGACCGCATCGTCGCCGATCTGATCAAGGCCCTGGATATCCGGACTCCGGACGCGGAGTTCCCGATCGAGCAGCTGTCTGGCGGCAATCAGCAGAAGGCGCTGTTGGCCCGTTGGCTGGCCACCAACCCGCGCCTGCTTATCCTGGATGAACCCACCCGCGGGATCGACGTCGGCGCCCATGCCGAGATCCTCAAGCTGATCACACGGCTGCGCGACCAGGGGATGGCGCTCTACGTCATATCCGCCGAGCTCGAAGAGCTCGCCGCCTTGGCCGATCGCATCGTCGTCATGCGCGACCGGAGCATGATCGGCGTCCTGCCAGGGCCGACCAGTCCCGATCGGATCGTGGAGGCGATCGCCGCCGAATCCGCCCGGGAGGCGGCATGATGGGGGTCGTTCGAGGTCTTCGCGGCGCGACGCCGCAGTTCCTTGTGCTTGGCCTGATCCTGCTGATGGATCGGCTGGCTGCGCCGGGCTTCTTCGACATCAGCGTCCGCAACGGCCGGCTCGCCGGGAGCCTCGTCGATATCCTCAACCGGGGCGCGCCCGTGGGCCTGCTGGCCCTGGGCATGGCGCCGGTGATCGCCACCGGCGGGATCGACCTGTCGGTCGGGGCCGTGATGGCGATCGCTGGCGCTGTGATGGCGGTCATCGTGAGCCACGGCGGCTCCTGGATCCTCGGCGTGGCATGCGCCTTGGCCGCCGGCGGCGCCTGCGGGTTCTGGAACGGCGCATTGATCGCAGGCCTGGGGATCAAGCCCTTCGTGGCCACGCTCGTCCTGATGGTGGCTGGCCGGGGCGTCGCCCAGCTTGTGACCCAAGGCCGGATCATGACGTTCGCCGAGCCGCACCTGGCGACGCTCGGCGGTGGAGCGTGGCTGGGTCTTCCTGTGCCGACCTTGATCCTGGCGGCGATAACCGTCTTGGCCGTGCTGGTGGTGCGGTCCAGTCCGGCCGGCCTGTTCATAGAAGCGGTTGGTGGAAATCGGCGCGCCAGCCGCCTGGCGGGCGTCGAAGCCGGCGCCGTCACTCTGCTGGTCTATGTCGCGTCCGGCCTCGCGGCCGCGATTGCCGGGATCATCGTCGCCAGCGACATATCCGGGGCGGACGCCAACAATGCCGGACTCTGGTTCGAGCTGGACGCGATCCTGGCGGTGGCGGTGGGCGGCGGATCGCTTGCCGGAGGCCGCTTCAGTCTGTCGAGGGCGGTGCTAGGCGCGCTGGCGATCCAGGCTCTGAAGACCGGGATACTGCTCACGGGCCTTCCGCCGGAATTCAATCTGCTCGTCATGGCCGGAGCCATCGTGCTGGTGCTGTGCCTGCAGTCGCCGGCGCTGCGGCCGCTGGCGGTTCGTCTTGGGGAGCGCCGCGCGTGACCCTGCCCTCGATCAGATGGTCGCCGACCGCCACCACTTCCGTGGTCTTCCTGGCCGCTCTCGGCATCTGCGCCATGAGGTTCCCGGTCGTGCTCTCCGGTCAGGTGCTGGGCGACCTCCTCACCGACAGTGCGGTGCTGGGTATTGGCGTCGTGGGCATGACGTTTGTGGTCGTCGCGGGCGGTATAGACCTGTCCGTGGGCGGGGTGATGGCGTTCAGCGCCATGTTCGTCGCGGTCGCCATCGAGCGCTGGGCGATGTCGCCGCTGCTCGCGTTCCTGTCGATCGCTGTCCTGGCCACCGGGTTCGGCGCCTTGGTGGGGGCGGCGATCCACAACCTGAAGACACCGCCGTTCATTTTGACCCTGGCGGCCATGTTCCTGGCGAGGGGCGCCTGCTTCGCCCTGTCCAAGTCTTCGATCCCGATCAAGCATCCGGACTACGAGCGGATGGCCAATTTCGCCGTGGCCCTGCCGGGCGGGTTCAAGCTGTCCCTGGTGGCCGCCCTGATGCTGACCACCTTCGTGGTCGGCGGCGTCGTCCTGCACAGGACGCCCTGGGGCGCCGCCGTCTTCGCGGTCGGCGGGGATCAGCGCTCCGCCGGGATGATGGGACTGAAGGTCGGGCGGATGACCATGTCGATCTACGCCATGTCCGGGTTCTGTGCGGCCCTGGCCGGCATCGCCTTGTCGCTCTACACCGGCGCTGGCTATCCGCTTGCCGCCCAAGGGTCCGAGCTCGACGTGATCGCCGCGGTGGTGATCGGCGGCGCGCTACTGTCCGGGGGCTATGGACGGATGGTCGGATCGTTCCTGGGCGTTCTGATTCAGGGGCTGATCCTGCTCTACATCACCTTCGACGGCGGCTTATCCAGTTGGTGGGCCAAGATTTCCATTGGAGCCCTGCTGTTCGCGTTCATTGCTTTCCAGAGGCTCGCGGGCCGGTGGGTGACCAGGGAGGCGACGGTTTGACGACAAGCAATCCTGCCGCCGCACAGATCGGCCATCTCGCTCCGGACAGGGCGCTGTCGGGGCATGCGCAGGTCGCGCGTGCGCTGGGCGTCGAAGTCCTGTCGGGCGTTCATGCGCCAGGCGCCAACCTGCCCGCGGAGGCCGAGCTGCTCGCCAGGTTCCAGATTTCGCGCACAGTGTTGCGCGAGGTCCTGAAGACACTGGCGGCCAAGGGCCTGATCGCGTCGAAGACCCGGGTCGGCACCCGGGTGCTGGACCCTTCGCACTGGAACTTCTTCGATCCGGAAATCCTCGCCTGGAAAGTCGCGCTCGGGGTGGACGCCGAGTTCCGCAAGAACCTGACCGAGATCCGTCAAGCCATCGAACCTCTGGCGGCCGCCCTGGCCGCGGAGCGCGGCGCCAAGGCTCAGGTGGGCGAATTGCGCAGCTGCCTGGACGCCATGCGATCGCCTCGGCATACCCGCCAGACCTTCGCCGAAGCGGATCTGCAGTTCCACCTGGCGATCGGCCGGGCATCGGGAAACCCGATGATCCGATCGATCGCGGGCGTGATCGAAGCGGCGCTGGTGGCGTCCTTTTCCCTGAGCTCTCCGACCGACGACGCCGAACTTCAAGCGGCGACCGTGGCCAAGCATGAAGCGATCGTCGACGCCATCGAAGCGGCGGATCCGGCGGCGGCGCGTCAGGCGATGCTTGCCGTCATCGACGCGGGCGCCGAGCGCGTGACGGCGTCCAGCGGAACCTCGTCATGACCATCGATCCGACGACCACCGGCGACAGCCACAGGCGGCTTCGGTCGCGCGCCTGGTTCGACAACCCGGCGAACCCCGACATGACGGCGCTGTACCTGGAGCGCTACCTGAACTACGGCCTGACCCGAGAGGAGCTCCAGTCGGGCAAGCCGATCATCGGGATCGCCCAGACGGGATCGGACCTTTCGCCCTGCAACCGACACCACCTGGTGCTCGCGCAGCGGATCCGCGACGGAATCATCTCCGCGGGCGGCGTGCCCATCGAGTTCCCCGTCCACCCGATCCAGGAAACCGGCAAGCGTCCCACCGCGTCGCTCGACCGGAACCTCGCCTACCTGGGCCTCGTCGAGGTCCTGCAAGGCTACCCGCTCGACGGGGTGGTCCTGACCGTTGGCTGCGACAAGACCACGCCCGCCTGCCTCATGGCGGCGGCGACGGTGAACCTGCCGGCGATCGCCCTGTCGGTGGGCCCCATGCTCAACGGCTGGCACAAGGGCGAACGGACCGGCTCGGGCTCGATCGTCTGGAAGG
>CAZTMF010000047.1:0-12670 GCA_964614675.1 uncultured Caulobacteraceae bacterium
TGCGCCGCGACAGCACCTGGATGGTGCGGCGGATCTCCTCGTCGCGGCCGATGACGGGATCGAGCTTCTGGTCGCGGGCGGCCTGGGTCAGGTCGCGGGCGTAGCGCTTGAGCGCGTCATAGCCTTCCTCGGCCGAGGCGCTGTCGGCGGTGCGGCCCTTGCGGACACTTTCAGCGGCCTTGTCCAGGCTCTTGGCGGTGACGCCCGCCTTCTTGAGGGCCTCTGCGGCCGGCCCGCCCTCCGAGGCCACCGCGGCCAGCAGGCGCTCGGTGGTCACGAAGGCGTCGCCGTGGGCCTTGGCGTCTTCCTCGGCCTTGGCGAAGACGCGCGCGGTCTCCGGCTTCAGATACAGCTGGCCATTGCCGCCCTCGACCTTGGGCGACTTGGCGAGCAGGGCGTCGGTCTCGGTGGCCGCCGCGTCCGGCCGACCGCCGGCCGACTGGATCAGCTGGCGGGCCAGGCCGTCCTTCTCTTCCAGGAGCACCTTGAGAAGGTGCTCGGGCGCGAGCTGCTGGTGGCTGCGCGCAAGGGCCAGCGACTGGGCCGACTGCACTGCCTGCTTGGCGCGGTCCGAATAGATGTCGATGTTCATGTCATCCCCGTTTGGGCGGAATGACGCGCATTGCCTTTGACGAAGCACAATTCGCGCCCAGTTCGGATGTAGTGTGGCAATAGGGCCACACAAGGTATCCGGGACATTCCGGAGACGCGAAACTCACCGGCCGCATCGGCGTTGGGACCATGGGCCGATCAGAGGACCCTTGGAGGCGAACGCCGTGGCGCGCAGGCGACCGCGCGGGCTGTTGTCGATCTTCGGCGCATGCATCGCGTGCGCCGTGTCGGGTCGGCGCGAGCATGTCCCGACCTCCGACGAATATCCCGACACGGTGATCCGGCGGATCAGCTTCCAGGCCGGTGACGGCCTGGGGTGGCGGATCTCGGCGCTCTGGACGCCCCGCAAGACGCTCGCGCCATGGAAGATCGTGGTGGTGACGGGGGCGCCCTCCTGGGCCGAGTACTGGGCGCCGGTTCTGGCCGCCCTTCCTGAGGACCGCGAGATGGTGGTGGTCGACCGGCCCGGCTTCGCCAATTCCGAGCCGCTGCACTGCGTGCCCAAGATCGAGACCCAGGCCAAGGCTCTGCTGCCACTTCTGCAGACCCGCCCCGGCCAGCGGCTCCTGCTGGTGGGCCAGTCCTACGGCGCAGCGATCGCGACCCTGATGGCGGCCCAGCGGCCCGACCTGACCGCGGGGCTGGTCCTGATGTCCGGCTTCTTCGGCAAGTCCGGCCGCACCGCCCGCCTGCTCATCGACGTCGGCCAGCGGGTGGTGGGGCTGATCCCCCGCGACCTGCGCCACGCCGTGCTCGAGGCGTCGGGCCAGGCGCCGCAGCTGAATTCGGTCTTCCGCCTGCTGAACAGCTTCCCCTTCCTGGTCACCATCATCCATGGCGACGAGGACGACTTCGCACCGATCGAGGTGGCGCGCGCCATCGCCGACACCACCCTGGCGCCCGCCCGGTTCATCGAGATCAAGGGCGGCAACCACTACCTCAACGACGGCGAACCCGAACAGCTGATCGCCTGGCTCGAGACGGCGATGGCCGGGCGCGGCGCCCTGCGCCAAGTGCATCCGCTGTCCCCCGAACGCGAGGGCGCCATGTCGCTCGCGTCCTAGACCCGCGTTGCCCGCCGCCGGCGCCGGCGCTACTCAATCGGTAAAACCATCGGGGAGGTCGCCATGGCGCTCGAGGTCATCGGCGTCGGGATGCCGCGCACGGGCACGCTGTCCTTGAAGACGGCGCTGGAGCAGCTCGGCTTCGGCCCCTGCCATCACATGACCGAGGTCTTCGCCCATCCCGAGCAGTGGCCCCATTGGAACCGCATCGGCGACGGCGAGGACATCGACTGGGACGACATCTTCGGACCCTACCGCTCCACCACCGACGCGCCGGGCGTCTATTTCTGGCGATCGCTGGCCGAGCGCTATCCCGACGCCAAGCTGATCCTGACCGAACGCGACCCGGAGCGCTGGTTCGACTCCATGCAGGCGACCATCTTCTCGCCCCAGCACCGCCAGCTCATGGGGTCGACGCCGGTCGGCGCCCTGATCGGCAAGCTCGCCCAACGCTCCTGGCCGAGCCGTGACGCCGACTTGAGCCGAGGTCCGCCCTCGCGCGAGCGGATGATCGAGATGTTCAAGGCCCATGACGCCGCCGTGCGGGCGGAGGTCGCCCCGGAAAGGCTGCTGGTCTACCGCGTCTCGCAAGGGTGGGAGCCACTCTGCGCCTTCCTCGGCGTCCCGGTTCCCGAGGCGCCATTCCCCCGGCTGAACAGCTCCGAGGAATTCCACGGCATCGACGTCCCGGCGTGAAGCTCTAGCCCCGCGCTCCGCGGCCGATCTCGGTCTCGTGCCGGGGCGCCGCCGCGAGCCAGCCGGAGGATCAGTAGAAGTCGGGCCGCCCGCGCATGGCCTTCACCTGGCCGCGGCGGACCTTGCCCTCCAGCCGGCGCTTCTTCGAGGCCAGGGTCGGGCGGGTCTTCTTGCGCGGCGGCGGGGGCGGCTCGGCGGCGCGGGCGATCAGCTCGATCAGCCGCTGCAGCGCGTCCTGACGGTTGCGGTCCTGGGTGCGGAAGCGTTGGGCGGAGAGCACCAGCACCCCGTCCAGGGTCAGCCGCCGACCCGCCAGCCGCTCCAGCCGCGCGCGCACGGACTCCGGCAGGGAAGGCGAGCCGCGCACATCGAACCTCAGCTCCACGGCCGTGGAGACCTTGTTGACGTTCTGCCCGCCCGGCCCGGCGGCGCGTACGAAACGCTCCTGGAGCTCATCCTCGCCAATGGCGATCTCGTCGGTCACCTGGATCATGCGGCCGGGCTCCCGCCGACCTTGAGCGCGGCGACCTCGGCCTCCAACTCGGCGATCCGGCGGTCCTTCTCGGCGACCACGCGCACAACGTCAGCCAGCTCGAAGCGCTGGGGGATGTGCTGACTGCAGTTGGCGGTCCAGGCGATCACCTTGAACACGATCGCCTGCTCCGGCCGTGCGCGATAGCCCTCGGGCATGAGGCTTCGGATGAAATCCTTGTCGTCCTCGACCACCGTGGCCTCGCCGAACAGCTTCACCCTCTGGCGGGCGCCATAGTCCATCAGGAACAGGCACGCCTTGGGATTCTCGCTGAGGTTCCCGACGGTGATGTACTGCCGGTTTCCCGCGAAGTCGGCGAAGGCGATGGTCTGATCGTCCAGCACCCTGAGGAATCCCGGCGGCCCGCCGCGGTGCTGGACGTGCGGCTGGCCGGCCGCGCTGGCGGTGGCGAAATAGACGCTGGTCATGCTGGCGATGAACTCGGCCAGATCCTCGCGGATGCGGGTAGGCCAGGCGCCCTCGGGAGTGGCCTCGGCCTCGACCAGCATCTGGCGCGATCCCTTGCGCGATTGCACGGCTTTCACCGCGGGACTGAAGGCGACGTCGCTGGCTGCTGACATGGCGGCTCCGAAGCTTTGCCCCTCGGCAGATGGTCCCTTGCGGCGCCCCCCGCAATCTCGAGGACCGCCCGAGCCTCGCCACAATGTGGAGGCACGACCTCGGCTGCGGGAGGATCGAGACCATGAGCGATCGGAGCCTGATCGGCCGCCGCGCCGTGTGCGCCTCTGGCGCCAGCCTCGCCCTGTGGCCCCTGGCGGCACGGGCGGAGGCGCCGCCTGCGCCCGTGCTTGCAGCCTATGAGCGCGAGACAGGCGGTCGCGTCGGGGTCTTCGCTTTCAACCTGAAGACCGGCCAAAAGCTGGCTTGGCGGGCCGACGAGCGCTTCGTCATGTGCAGCAGCTTCAAGGCCTCGCTGGTCGCCTGCGTACTGAGCCGCGTCGACCGGGGCGAGGAGCGGCTGGATCGGACGATCAGCTACGACGCCGCCGATCTGCTCGGCAACGCGCCGGTGGCGCGGGAGAACCTCGCCAAGCGCGGCCTGCCGGTGGAGGAGATGTGCCGGGCGGCCGTCGAGGTCAGCGACAACACCTGCGCCAACAGGCTGCTCGAAAGCATCGGCGGGCCGCCCGCCTTGACCGCCTTCTGGCGCGGCGTCGGCGACCATGTCACGCGCCTGGACCACAACGAGCCGGAGCTGAACCGCTCCAGGCCCGGCGATCCGCACGACACGACGACGCCCGCGGCCATGGCGGGCGACCTTCGCCGCTTCGTGCTGGGCGATGCGCTCAAGCCGTCATCGCGCAAGCGACTGACGAAGTGGATGGTGGGGTGCCAGACCGGCGCGGACCGTCTCCGCGGCGGCCTGCCTGCCGGGTGGCGTGTCGGGGACAAGACCGGCAACAACGGCTCCGACGCCGCCGGCGACATCGCCGTGGCCTGGCCCTCTCCGGACCGGCCGATCCTGATCGCGGCCTATGTCCAGGGGGGAACGCCGTCGCCGGAGCGGATCAAGGCGGTGTTCGCGGCGGTGGGGCGGATGGTCGTGCGGGACCTGGCCTAGAGGGGCGCCGTCTTCGCGCCCGTATCCCAGATGCGGGGAGGGACGGACATGAGGCTGCTTTTCCTGACGCTGCTCGGTTGTGCGCTGGCGCTCGTGCTGGCTTCGACGCCGGTCGCCTGTGCGGACCCACCGCCGGCCGCCGGCGAACTCCGTGATTGTCCCGAATGCCCGATCATGGTGCGCGTGCCGGGCGGGACCTTCCAGATGGGCGACCCCTCGCCGGCGGCCAAGGCGGACGAGAAGCCTGTCCATAGCGTGACCTTGCCGGCATTCGCCGCCGGGAAGTTCGAAGTCACCTACGGCGAATTCACCGCCTTCGTCGCGGCGACCGGATACACGCCGGCGACGGGCTGCATGACCAATCGCAGGTTCAACCGCGGATGGGGATTTGATCCCGACCTCTCCTGGCGCGATCCGGGATATCCCCTGACCGATCGGCAGCCCGTGGTCTGCGTCGCCTGGGCGGCCGCCAACGCCTATGCGCAGTGGCTCTCCAGTCGGACGGGAAAGCCGTACCGGCTGCTGAGCGAAGCGGAGTGGGAATACGCCGTCCGGGCCGGGACCACGACCGAGTACTGGTGGGGAGACAGGGCCGACGATCTCTGCGCCTACGCCAACGGCGGGGACCTGGCCATGCAGAAGGGCTTCCCCTCGTGGCCCGCGGCCAACTGCGACGACGGCCAGACCTTCACCGCCCCGGTGGGCTCCTACCGCCCGAACGCCTTCGGACTCTACGACATGGCCGGCAACGCCTGGGAGTGGACCCAGGACTGCTACGCGCCCAGCTATGAGCCACAGCCACGTGACGGCAGCGCCTTCACCGGCGGAAGCTGCGCCCACCGTGTGCTGCGGGGCGGTTCCTGGGGCTGGGGCGTGGTCGACCTGCGGTCGTCCCAGCGCAACGGGATTCTGCCCCCAACCATCCAGGGCGGCGACATCGGATTTCGGGTCGCCAGGTCGCTGTAGCGGGGCGCGGCTGGCGGCTGTGACCGGGGGCACAGCCTCGCCGTATCGCCAGGGCTAACCAGGGTGCGCGCACGCCTCCCGCGCTAGCAACTCGCATCAGCCTCGGATCGATGCACCATGGGCCGCAATGGTCTGCTCTCGGCGCGTACGGCGGACGACCTGCATTGGTTGAGGCGCCTCAGGCTGATAGAGTTCTTCGGGCCATACGGGGGGCTTGGTTTGGCGACGCTTGATCGCCCGGGAGGGCGCGCGACGTCATCGGGAGCGGCGGAGGACATTCCCGCTGCGCTCGCCCGCAATCCGCTGTTCGCCGCGCTTTCCGAGGCGCGCCGACGCGACCTGGCGGGGGGCGGCAGCCCGGTGCGGCTGGAGCCCGGCGCGGCCCTGTTTCGGGCCGGCGACGAGGCCGACGCCATGTACGTGGTCCTGGCGGGCGAGGTTGACGTCGCCGTGCCCTTTCACGACGGGCGCGACGTCTGGCTGGCCAGGCTGGGCGTCGGGGCCCTGGTCGGAGAAATGGGCGTGCTGGATGGCGGTCCCCGCTCGGCCGACGTCACCGCGGTGCCGCGGACTGAGCTGTGGCGGATCGGTCGGCGCGCGGTGATCGACACCTTGCGAGAGGAGCCCTCGGTTGGGCTGGAGCTGCTCGCCATCATGGCGCGGCGGCTGCGCATGACCGATGTGCTGCTGCAGGAGACCGCCTTGCTCGATCTCGGGGCGCGCCTCGCCCGGCTCCTGCTGGAATCCCAGGGCGCGACCGTCGCCCTGTCGCAGGGCGAGATGGCGCGGCTGATCGGCGCCTCACGCGAGCGGGTCAACCGAAAGCTGGCGGTCTGGCGCTCGGAGGGCTGCATCGATGTCGGTCCCTACGGCGTGAAGGTCCTGAATCGCGCCGCGCTCGCCGCCTCGGCGAGCCCGATACCGTCGGTGTAGCGGACATGGTTGACGCCGGCTCCGGCCGCAAGCTGGCGAGCATCGTGGCCATCGACATGGCCGGCTATTCGCGCCGCACCGAGGCCAATGAAGACGCCTCGGTGAAGGCCGTGGGGGCTCTCCGGTCCAAGATCGCCAAGGCGGCGCAGGCCCATGGCGGCCGGGTGTTCAACACCGCCGGCGACGGCTTCATGCTGGAGTTTCCCACCGCCTCAGGGGCCCTGGCCGCGGCCGAGGAGATCGCCGCCGCCGGCGATCCGCCGGTGCGGGTGGGCGTGCACCTGGGCGAGGTCTCGGTCACCGACTCCGGCGACCTGCTGGGTCACGGGGTCAATGTCGCCGCCCGCATCCAGCAGATGGCTTCGCCAGGGGCCGTATTGGCCTCGGGCGACGTCAAACGGGCGATCCGCGGTCCGCTCGGCGACCGGCTGAAACCCCAGGGCAGCGTCAAGCTCGACAAGATGAGCGAGACGCTGCCGGTCTTCGCCCTAGCGCCCGTCGAAGGAGGGAAGGCGAAGGGCCGGCAGCGCGATCTGAGGGTCGCGGTCACGGTCGGCGCTCTCGTTGCAACCTTGATCGTCCTTGGCCTCGCCGCATGGCTGGGACCTCGCGCCTGGCAGGGCGCGACGCCGCGCGAGCCGCGTGTCGCCATACTGCCGTTCGACACCCTGGGGCAGGGCGCAGGGCTCCACGACTTCGCCGACGGACTGCGCGACCAGATCCTGAGCGTGATGAGCGCCAATCAGTTGCAAACGGTGTCGCGCACCGACAGCGAGGGGCTCCGGGCCGCTGATGGCAGCCAGAAGGTGGAGCAACTGGGCATCACCCTGCTGCTCGACGGCGCTGTCGAAAGCGACGGCAAGACGCTGAGCGTCAGGGTCCATCTCGACGACCCGCGCCGCCACGTGACGCTATGGACCACGAGCCTCGACGGCCCGGCGAGCGCCGCTCAGGACCTTCGGCTCCAGATCGCCACCGAGGTCACCAGCGTCCTGCTGTGCGCCGATGGTCTGCAGCGGAGCCCGTCGGCGCCGCGGGACTCGGACATCATCGCCCTGTTCTTCCACGCCTGCGACCTGTCGGAGAACTTGTGGTTCGATGCGCAACGGCCCGAGCAGGAGCTGGACCCCCTGCGCCAGGTGATCGCCCGCGCGCCAGGCTTTGCGCAGGGCCATTCCAGGCTCGCCTACATCCAGGCGGCCAGGTTTCGATACGCCATGCCGAGTCGGGACGCGGGGCTCTTCAAGGAAGCTTCGGCCGAGGCCCATCAGGCCCTGCAGATCGATCCCAACGATGGCGACGCCTGGCTGGCGCTCTCGTTGCTGCAGCCGATAACCGCCTACCAGGAGCGCGAGAAGCTCCTGGTCCGTGGCCTGGGCGGGGCGACGACCAATGTGAATCTGTTGCGCCGTTACGCCGAGCTTCTCGCGGAGGTCGGCCGCATGCAGAACGCCGCGACTTACGCCGCCCGCGCGGCCGCCAGCGCACCGCTGGATTCCGAGGCGGCGGCGACCAAAGCCAATCTGGAGGCCGCGGCCGGTGCGCTTCCGACTGCCCAGGCGGATGCGACGGACGCCCTGCGGACCTGGCCGACGCAGCCGGCGGTTTGGACCTATGGAACCTTCATCGCCATGTGGTCGTCCGACTGGACCCGCGCCGACGATCTGCTGAGCCGGCCCAATCTGACGACCGGCGCCAAGGCGGTCCAGTTGCTGCGAACCTGCGTCGATGGGCTTCGCAAGCGCGAACCGGCCAAGGTCGCCGCCGCCCAGCGTGTGGCGCGCGCGGTGGGCGCCCTGGACCAGGTCCGGCTTCGCTGGGCGATCCAGTGCGTAGCCCAGCTAGGCCTCGAGGACACGGCGTTCGAACTGGCGGCGCAATACCTGACCGAGGCCTATGCGTTCGACGGACCCGCGACGTTCTTCTACCCCTCGACCACAGGCATGCGCCGGGACCGGCGGTTTATGCCGCTGATGGCGAAGCTGGGCCTGGTCGACTACTGGCGCAGCACCGGCAAATGGCCGGACTTCTGCTCGGAGCCCGGCCTGCCCTACGACTGCAAGGCCGAGGCGGCGAAGTACGCCGGCGGCCGCCGTGGCTGAAAGCGCCTCTCCCCGCAAGCTCGCTAGCATCGTGGCCATCGACGTCGCGGGCTACTCGCGGCGCACCGAGGCGGACGAGGAAGCTGCGGTCAATGCGATCGCCGCGCTCCGCCAGAAGGTCGCCAAGGCCGCCGCCACCCACGGCGGGCGGGTGTTCAACACCGCCGGCGATGGCTTCATGCTGGAGTTCCCGTCCGCCTCCAGCGCGCTCGCCGCGGCCGAGGAGATTTCCGGGGCCGGCGATCCGCCGGTGCGCGCAGGCGTGCACCTCGGCGACGTCAACGTCACCGACGGCGGCGACCTGCTCGGCCACGGCGTCAACGTCGCCGCCCGCATCCAGCAGATGGCTTCGCCAGGGGCGGTGCTGGTGTCCGGCGACGTCAAGCGCGCGATCCGCGGCCCGCTCGCAGAGCGGCTGAAGCCGCAGGGCAGCGTCAAGCTCGACAAGATGAGCGAGACCTTGCCCGTGTTCGCCTTGGCTCCGGCTGAAGGCGGACGCGCGAAGGGACGGCGGAGGAATACGAGGGCCGCGGTCACCGTCGGCGCTCTCGCCGCGGCCTTGGTCGTCCTTGGCCTCGCCGCTTGGCTGGGACCTCGCGTTTGGCAGGGCGCGGAACCGCGCGAGCCGCGTGTCGCGATCCTGCCGTTTGACACCCTGGGCCAGGCGTCCGGGCTTCACGACTTCGCCGACGGTCTGCGCGACCAGATACTCAGTGTGATGAGCTCCAACGAGCTGCAGACGGTGTCGCGCTCCGACAGCGAGGCCCTTCGCGCTGCCGACGGCAGCCAGAAGGTGGAGCAGCTGGGGATCACTCTCCTGCTCGACGGAGCTATCGAGAGCGGCGGCAAGACGCTGAGCGTCAGGGTCCATCTCGACGACCCGCGCCGCCATGTGACGCTGTGGACCACGAGCCTCGACCAGGAATCCAGCGACCGCCCCACATTTCAACGCAGGATCGCGGACAAGGTCACCAACGTGCTGATGTGCGCGGCCGACCTTCAGCACGCGCCGTCGGCCCCGCGAGACTCCGACACGCTCGTCCTGTTCCTCCACGCCTGCGATCTGTCGGAGAACATGGAGGGCGACCTCCAGCGCCGCGAACAGGTGCTGGACGCCCTGAGGACGGTGACCATGCGGGCGCCCGGCTTCGCACGCGGTCACTCCAAGCTCGCCAGCGTGCAGGCGGACCGCTACCGGTACTTGCCGCAGGACCAGGGCGCCCAGCGGTTCCAGGAAGCGTCCAGGGAAGCTCGCCGCGCTCTCGCGATAGATCCGAACGATAGCGCCGCCTATGAGGCCCAGTCCCTGTTGCAACCAGTCACGGCCTTCGCCGAGCGGGAACAACTGCTGTTGCAAGGCCTCGCCCGGGCGCCGTCCGACGCCCAGCTGTCTCTCCGCTACGCCCAGTTCCTCCCCGAGGTGGGCCGGCTGGGCGAGGCGGAAACCTTTGCAAAGCGGGCGGCCGCCCACGCGCCTCTGGTCGGGCACTATGCGATCTACGTTCCCTATTTCGAGGCCGCAGGCGGCGACTTCATCCAGGCCAGAGCCGGCATCGACGAGGTGTCGCGCACCTGGCCCGACTTCTTCGGGTGGTGGGGATTCAGCCTTTCGATCGCGGAGTGGGCCGGACAGACCGACCAAGCACTGGCGATCTTGAACCGAGCGCCGGCCTTCGTCTCGGCGGAGGAGATCGACCATTCGCGCGGCTGCGTCTTGGCCATGAAATCCCACAGTCCCGTCGCAGTTGCCGCCGTGGCCCGCCGGGAGGAGGCTCGCTCGGCCGTCAGCCAGCAAGACCTGAGGGAGGCCATCGATTGCCTCTCGACCTTGGGACTGGTCGACGCCGCGTTCGCGATTTCCGAGCGATACCAGCCCAACATCTACCTCAGGGAGGGGTCGGCCATGTTCTTCTTCCCTCCCACCGCCGCCATGCGGCGCGACCCACGGTTCATGAAGCTGGCCGGGCGCATCGGCCTGGTCGACTACTGGCGGTCCAGCGGCAAGTGGCCGGACTTCTGCGCCGAACCGGGGTTGCCCTACAACTGCGAGGCAGAGGCGGCGAAGCTCCGCTCAGAACCGGCTCGATAGATCAGGGTTGCTCGCACATAAAGAGCCGGCCCGAGGCTTGCGCCATCGGGCCGGGCAGGGAGCGAGATCAAGGCTGACGGGAAGCGGTTCAGCCGCCGCCGTGCAAGGCGTTCACGGTCGGCCGATTGACCTCGGTAACGGCGCGATCCACGGCGGAATTCACGCAGTGGCGATAGGGCGTGTTGGACTCATGCGTGTCCGGAGCAGGGCCGCAGACGCGCTTGGCCGCGCCGCTGATGCGGGCGAGCAAGGTCTTGGCGCCGGCCTCGTGGCCAAGGTCCAGGTCGACGTAGGACACGGTTTCGGCCTGGGTCCGGACGTCGCTGGCCGCTGGCCTGACGACAACTTCCTGGACGGACGTGGATTGAGCGCGAGCGCCCGCGCCCAGCAGACAGGCTGAAGCGGCGAGGGCCAGCGCAAGAGCGTTCGATCGAAACGACATGGTCGAATTTCCTCCGGTGCGTCGCTCTGGCGACAGCCGAACCTGCACTGGCATGGCCGGCGTCGCTGTGCCGCCGGTCACCGCGCGCGAAGGATCACGCGCTCAATCTGGGCGCCGAAAGCTTCAAGCTGGGCAGGAGGAGAGAGCCATGGTCGCCGCCGCTGACCGGTTCGCGCAGATCGAACGCGAGCTGCTGCACGAGCGCTTCGCCGATTTCGAACGGGCGGTGCTGCAGGACAACATCATCCTGTGCGACGCGAAGTCCGGCGTCCTGCTCGCCTTCTCGAGCGCCATGGTGGTGTTCTGCATCGACGCCTTCGTGGGCGGCCGCAACGGCGGCGGCTGGCTTCACCATTCCGCCAACGCTCTCTTCCTGTTGGCAGGCGCCGGCTTTCTGGTGGCCTGCCATTTCTCACTGACGACCGTGCTGCCGCGGCTTCACCGGGGAGGGGACGACCACATCTTCTGGGAGGCGCCGATCTTCCGGCTGCCGGTCGAGACCTATGTGGAGCGGATGGCTGCGCTGGACGTGGTGCTGGAGCGGCGGGACAAGCTCACCCATCTGCACATGCTCGCCGGAATCTGCCGCACCAAGTTCGCGCATTTCCAGCTGTCGATCAGGTTCGGTCAGGCGGCCTTCATCGTGCTGGTGTTGGCCGAGCTGGCGCGGATCGTCGCCTAGACCTTCAGGCACGCTACCAGGGCCAGGCGCGAACTGTGAGCGCCCAGGCGATGACAACATATCCCAGGCTGTGGATCAGCTGGTCGCCGCCGAACACTGCCCAATAGCGACCGTCGGCGTAACTCCAACGGGTGCGGCGCAGGAGCTGCTCCTTGGCCCAATCGATGTGGTAGTGGGCGACAAATTCCATCGCGAGTATGGCCGCTCCCACCCGCCACGAAGGCGTTGCAATCAGGAATGCGGACAGGGTCCCGAGGCTGTGCAGCGCCGCGTGCGCCAGCCCGCCGGGATGGCCATAGACATGCTTGTTGGCCAGCTGGAACCGGGTCTGGAAGACGAAGTCGAACAGGAAGTGCTTGGTGAGAAGCAAGGCGACCACCGCCAGGGCCATGCCGGCGTGCTGCTCCATCCACCACTCCCCAACCGTACCTTCGCCCCGGAGGCAATCGGCGGCCACGCTACGCCGCCTCGACGGATTGACCAGTGACGTGCGTCTCACCCCGGCCTCGGTTGACTCGCGGCCCTCTGCGTCCTCACTGGCGGCGGGGCCGTTTGGCGAGGGAACGGGAGCGGATGGGCTATCTGATCGAGGGCAAGTGGACGGACGAGGATCCGCCCGAGACCAGCCAGAGCGGGCAGTTCCAGCGCATCGCCTCGAGCTTCAGGAGCCGCGTCACCCGCGACGGCTCGTCGGGCTTTCCGGCCGAGGCGGGGCGCTATCACCTCTACGTCGGCTACCACTGCCCCTGGGCGCACCGGACCATCATCTACCGCGCGCTGAAGGGGCTGGAGGACGCCATCTCCATCTCCTACTGCCTGCCCGCCTTCCGCGAGAACGGCTGGACCTACGAGCAGCGGCCGGACTACCCCGACTGCACCGCCGACGAGATCAACGGCTTCCACTATCTCTATGAAGCCTATGCGGCGGCCGACCCGGGCTACACCGGCAAGGTCACCATCCCGGTGCTCT
>CAZTMF010000048.1:0-8031 GCA_964614675.1 uncultured Caulobacteraceae bacterium
CTCTGAGTGGCAGAGTGGGATATCGCCTGTGCTCTGTCAAGCAGAGGACTCTGTGTGCCTTCAAGATGCCCTTCAATCCGAGCTGGAACCGCGTAACCGCAGCCGCCGCGACGTTGACTCGCCCCCAGAGCCGCCTATTTTCCGCGCCATCCGCGTGACTGGCGCAATGGTGGAGCACCACCGGGGAGCGCGGAGGTCTTCGCCGCGCGCCTGGGCATTCCTCGAACAGGAGAGCGCCCATGCCTGCCGCCCCCGATTTCCCTCCGGCCCCCGAGCGCGTCGTCGTGAAGCGCGCCCTGCTGTCGGTGTCCGACAAGTCAGGGCTGATCGAGGCCGCCCGCACCCTGTCGGGTCTCGGCGTCGAGCTGGTCTCCACCGGCGGCACGCGCAAGGCCATCGCCGACGCCGGCATGGCCGTGAAGGATATCTCCGAGCTCACCGGCTTTCCGGAGATGATGGACGGCCGGGTCAAGACCTTGCACCCGGTGGTGCACGGCGGCCTGCTGGGCGTGCGCGACGCGCCCGAGCACGCCCGCGCCATGACCGAACACGGCATCGGCGGGATCGACCTCGTCTATGTGAACCTCTACCCCTTCGAGCAGACCGTGGCGGCGGGCGCCGGCTTCGACGCCAGCGTCGAGAACATCGACATCGGCGGGCCGGCGATGATCCGCTCGGCGGCCAAGAACCACGCCTATGTCGCCGTCTGCACCGGGCCGGAGGACATGGCTGAGGTGCTCGCCGAGCTGAAAGCGAACGGCGGGGCCAGCACCCTCGATCTGCGCCGGCGCCTGGCCGCCCGCGCCTATGCCCGCACCGCCGCCTATGACTCGGCGATCTCCACCTGGTTCGCAGGGCAGGTCGGCGACCAGTGGCCGGCGAGGAAGAGCATCTCGGGCCAGCTGGTCCAGGCCATGCGCTACGGCGAGAACCCGCACCAGGCCGCCGCCTTCTACCGCACCGCCGAGGCCCGCCCGGGCGTGGCGAGCGCCCGTCAGCTGCAGGGCAAGGAGCTCAGCTACAACAACGTCGGCGACACCGACGCCGCCTTCGAACTGGTCGCCGAATTCGATCCGGCCCAGGCCGCCGCCGTCGCCATCATCAAGCACGCCAATCCCTGTGGCGTGGCCTTGGGCCCAGACCTGAAGACCGCCTACGAGCGGGCGCTGCAATGCGACCCGGTCTCGGCCTTCGGCGGCATCGTCGCGGTGAACCGTCGGCTCGACGCGGCGGCCGCCCACGAGATCGTCAAGACCTTCACCGAGGTGGTGATCGCGCCCGAGGCGGACGAGGAGGCCATCGCCGTCTTCGAGGGCAAGAAGAACCTGCGCCTCCTGCTGGCCGGAGGCCTGCCCGACCCACGCGCTCCTGGCGAGGTGCTGCGCACGGTGGCCGGCGGCTTCCTGGTCCAGACGCGGGACGCCTCGCGGATCACCGCCGCCGACCTCAAGGTGGTGACCAAGCGCCTGCCCACCGATCAGGAGGTGAGGGACATGCTGTTCGCCTTCACCATCGCCAAGCACGTGAAGTCCAACGCCATCGTCTTCGCCAAGGACGGCCAGACCGCCGGCATCGGGGCAGGCCAGATGAATCGCCGCGACTCGGCGCGCATCGCCGCGCTGCGGGCGGCGGAGGCGGCCGAGATGGCGGGATTGCCCCAGTCGCTGGCCCAAGGCTCGGCCTGCGCATCCGAAGCCTTCTTCCCCTTCGCCGACGGACTCGTCCAGGCCGCCGACGCCGGCGCCACAGCGGTGATCCAGCCCGGCGGTTCGATGCGCGACGAGGAGGTCATCGCCGCCGCCGACGAGCGGGGGATCGCCATGGCCTTCACCGGCGTCAGAGTGTTCCGGCATTGAGCAGGGCCGGGCGCACGCTGGATGCGCGCTGGGCCGCGCTCAGGCCCCACGCGCGGGTGCTGGGTCCCGACGGACGGCGGCCGACGGTGCTGATGTTCCACGGCTGCGGCGGGCTCGGCGTGCATCTCGACCACTACGCCGCCGCGGCGACGGCCCAGGGCGTGCGGGTCCTGGTGGTGGATTCCTTCGCGCCTCGCGGATGGTCGGACAGCTTCGCCAAGACGCTGGTCTGCACGGGGACGATTTTCCGCGGCGCCGAGCGGGCCGGCGACGTCCTGGCCGCCGCTCACGGCGCGATCGCCGAGCTGGACGCTGACCCCGAGGGGCTGGTCCTGGCGGGCTGGAGCCATGGGGCCTGGTCGATCATGGATCTGATGACCATGCCGCTGGAGCGAGCTGGCGAGGCCGGTTTGGCCGACCCTTCGCCGGGGCCGCTCGAAGGCGTGAAGGGCCTCTTCCTGGCCTATCCCTATGGCGGCCTGACCGCGCTCAGCCGGGACCGGGACTGGGTGCGCCGGCCCCGCGCCCTGGCCGTGCTGGGCGAGAAGGACCGGGTCACCCACCCGCGCGACGCCCAGCGCATCTATGACCGCGTCGCTGCGGGCGGCTGCCCGCTCGAGGTCTGGCGGGCGCCGGGGCGCCATGCGTTCGACGAGCCGGCCACCGACCTGTCGTGGCTCAGATACAGGCCCGACCTTCTCGCAGAGGCGGTGGAGCGCTTCGGCCGCTTCCTGGGCGAGGCGCTGGCGGCTTGATCTCCAATCTGTGTCGGATTGACCGCGAGCGGCCGGATCGCGCATTCGCCGCCGCCGCCCCGCTTGACCCGGGCCCATCCCAAGGCGAGGCTCGACTCGGGGGTTGTGCGGTCGACCATCCTTGGCCGGACGACGCGGGGGCGCGGGAGCCCCGAGTACAGGGGTTGCGAGCCAAATGTTGTGGCCGCTCGACACGATTGCACGTCGTTGGGACATGCTGGCGCCGCATGTGGTGGCCTATGGTCCTCCCGACGAGACGCCCCGACCCGCAGTGATTCTGTTCCATGGTTGCGCCGGGATCAGGCCGCACATCGACATCTACGCCCGCGCCGCGGCTCGGGATGGCTTCCGGGCCTTCGTCGTCGATTCCTATGCGCCCAGGGGCTGGAGCCAGGCCTATGCGACCACCCTGGTCTGCGCCGGCGCCATGTTCTGGGGCCGCGAGCGGGCCGGGGACGTGCTGGCGGCGGTGTCGGGCCTGGCCCAGGACCCGGGGGTCGACGCCGGGCGGATCGCCCTGGCCGGCTGGAGCCATGGGGCCTGGTCGATCATGGACCTGATGACCATGCCGCTCGAGCGGCCGGGCGAGGCGGGATTGCAGGATCCAAGCGACGAAGTCCTGGCCGGCGTGAGGAGCCTGTTCCTCGCCTATCCCTACGGCGGTCCTGGCGCGCTCAGCCGCTCGCGTCCGTGGCTCCGGACTCCAGAGACCTACGGCGTGGTGGCCGAGAAGGACCATCTGACCGGCCAGGCTGACGCCCTGCGCGTCTTCGACGCCGCCCGCCTGGCGGGCGCGGAAGCGCACCTTTGGATCGCGCCCGGCACCCACGCCTTCGACGCCCCCGGCCACGAGGGCTTCCCTTCGCCGATGCGCTACGACCCCGAGCTGGCCGAAGGCTGCCAGGGGCGGTACCTGAGTTTCCTGCACCGGACGCTGGACGCGCCTGCGACCGCAGCCATGGCGGCCGAATTGCCGAGGGCGATGGGCGCCTAGCCGGCCAGTCCTCGCAGGGCCGCGCTGACGATGGTCAGCTTGGCGAAGCTCCAGCCGCCCGGGGCGGACTGGGCGTCTTCAAGGGTGCGCCTGGCGGTGCGGGCCGCCTCCCTGCGCAGTGCCGCCCAGGCCTGGACGGCGGCGCGGGCCGAGGCGAAATCGGCGCCGGCGTCCCGGCTGCCCGCGAAGCCGATGACAGCCTTGGTGGCGGCGGCCTGTTCGGTCAGGAGCTCCTCGATCAGCCGCCGGACCGCCAGCCGCTCGTAACTGTCGCCATCGCTCACCAGCCCGCCGGCCGCGCCCCGGACGCGGTCGAAGCCGAAGACCTGGCCGACGGCCTGATAGACGCGGGCCGCGGCGGGCGGCTCCCATTTGGCCTTCCTTGCCATGTCGACCACGTCTGTGGCGGCGGTCAGGGGCCGCAGCACCACCAGCCGCCGGACCAGGTCCTTGGGCGCGCCGCCGCGGACCAGGGCCTTGGCGCGGGCGTCGGCCTCGGACCGCTCATAGGTCGCGAGCAGGTCCAGCCCCTCGCTCTTCAGCCCGTCGATGGCGGGACGATAGGCGCGGATCAGGCCGTCGACCGTGGCGTTGGCCCGCACGGCGCGGCGCGCCATCCAGTAGGTCTGCCGGCGCAGCATGATCGACAGCTCCTGGTAGAGCTGCAGCTGGGTCTTGGCCGCGATGTGACCGTCGAGCGCGGAGACCTCGTCCCAGGCTTCGTCGAGGCGGAAGATGCGCCGGGCCGCCTCGAAGGCGAGAACCAGGGCGGTGGTGTCGCAATCGGCCGCCTGCTTCAGCCGGCCGGGGAAGGTCGGGCCGGTCATGTTGACGATGTCGTTGGCGATGACCGTGGCGATGATCTCGCGCCGCAGCCGGTGGCGTTTCATCTCGCCCTCGAACCGCTGCAGCTCGGCGGGGAAGTAGCGCCTCAGCGAGTCCAGGAAATAGGGGTCGTCAGGAGCCGAACTCTCGACGATCTCGCGCGACAATTCGAGCTTGCCGTAGGCCAGGAGCACGGCCAGCTCCGGCCGCGTCAGGGCCTTGCCGGCGGCCCTCAGCTCGGCCAGGGCGACGGGACCCGGCAGGGTCTCGACCTTGCGGTCGAGCCGGCCCTCCGCGACGAGGCCGGCCATGAACGTCGACTGGGCCTCCAGGTCCTGGGCGGCGGTCATCTCCTGCAGGCTCAGAGCCAGCGTCTGGTCGTAATTGTGGGCCAGGACGTGGCTGGCGACCTCGTCGGTCATCGAGGCCAGGAGCTTGTCGCGGGCGGGCCGCTTCAGCTTGCCGGCGCGCTCAGCCGCCCCGGTCAGGATCTTGATGTTCACCTCGTGGTCGGAGCAGTCGACCCCGGCGGAGTTGTCGATGGCGTCGGTGTCGATCCGCCCGCCCGTCCGCGCGAAGGCGATGCGTCCGGCCTGGGTGAAGCCGAGATTGGCGCCTTCGCCGACCACGGTGCAGCGCAGTTCGGTCGCCAGCACCCTGACCGGATCGTTGGTCTTGTCGCCGACCTCTGCGTCGCTCTCGCCAGGCGCTTTCACATAGGTGCCGATTCCGCCGAGATAGAGCAGCTCGCAGGGCGCGCGCAGCACCGCCCGGATCAGGTCGGTGGGGGCCAGGGCGTCGTCCTTGACCTGCAGCATCGCCTTGACCTGGGGCGTCAGGGGGACCTGTTTGGCGGTGCGCGGGAAGACCCCGCCGCCCTCGGAGATCAGCTTGGGATCGTAGTCCGCCCAGGACGAGCTCGGCAGGGCGAACATCCGCTTGCGCTCGGCCCAGGCTGCCGCCGGATCGGGTTCGGGGTCGAAGAATATGTGCCGGTGGTCGAAGGCGGCGATCAAACGGATCTGCTGGGACAGCAGCATGCCGTTGCCGAACACGTCGCCCGACATGTCGCCGACGCCGACCACGCTGAAGGGCTCGGTCTGGATGTCCTTGCCCAGCTCGCGGAAGTGGCGCTTGACCGCCTCCCACGCGCCCTTGGCGGTGATGCCCATGACCTTGTGGTCGTAGCCGGCCGAGCCGCCGGAAGCGAAAGCGTCGCCCAGCCAGAAGCCGTAGTCCACGGCCAGGGCGTTGGCGATGTCGGAGAAGGTGGCCGTGCCCTTGTCGGCCGCCACCACCAGATAGGGATCGTCGGGGTCGTGGACGATCACGCCCACGGGCGGAATGACCAAGCCCTTGGCGTCCAGATTGTCGGTGATGTCGAGCAGTCCCGACAGGAAGGTCCGGTACGCTCTGACCCCCTCGGCGCGAACCTCCTCGGGCTTGGCGCCGCGCGCGATGGACTTCGGATAGAAGCCGCCCTTGGCGCCCACCGGCACGATCACGGCGTTCTTCACCTGCTGGGCCTTGGCCAGGCTCAGGACCTCGGTGCGGAAGTCCTCGCGCCGGTCCGACCAGCGGATGCCGCCCCGGGCCACCGGCCCGAAGCGCAGGTGCACCGCTTCCACATGCGGCGCCCAGACGAAGATCTCTCGGAACGGCTTGGGGTCGGGCAGATCCTCCAGCTCGCGGCTGGCGATCTTGAAGGAGATGTAGGGCTTGGGTCCGCCGTCCTGGCCCAGCTGATAGTAGTTGGTCCGCTGGATGGCGCGGACCAGCAGGGCGAGGCGCCGCAGCACCCGGTCGGCGTCGAGGCTCGCGACCTCCTGCAAGGCTTCGACGATCTTGGCGAACACGGCCTCGGCCTGTTCGGCGCGGGCCTTGAGGCCGGCGTCGATGGCCGGATCGAAACGGGTCCGGAAGAGGTCGAGGATCAGCCGCGCGATGCCGGGGAATTCGCCGAGGGCGGCGGTCTGCACCGACTGGCTGGGATCCTGCCCGGACTGCTGGCGATAGCGCGCCAGGGCCCGGACCAGCGCCGCCTCGCGCCAGGCGACGCCCAGCTCCAGCACCAGCCGGTTGAAGCCGTCGTTCTCGGTGCGCCCGGCCCAGACCGCCAGGAAGGCGGACTCGAAGGGCTCCTTGATCTCGTCGAACACCAGATGCTCGCCGCGGTCGTCCTGCAGCAGGACGTCGTGCACCCAGACCACGTGTGTGGTCCCGTCCGGCGCCTGGCGCTCGACCTCCAGGCCCTCCTCGATCAGGCCCTTCAGGCCCATGTTCTCGAGGATCGGCATGACGTCCGAAAGGGGCGCGGGCACGCCTTCGCGGTAGAGCTTGAAGCGGAACTGGAGGTTGGTCTCCTGGTCGGTGCGGTAGGCGCGCACCTTGATGGGATCGGCGCTGGCCGCGTCCATCACCTCGATGTCAGCCAGGGCCTCCTCGGCGTCGAACAGGTCCCGATAGCCCGGCGGGAAGGCCGCACCGTAGCGGCGCAGGATGTCGGCCGCCCGCTCCGGCGGCGCGCCGGACGCGTCCAGGGCGGCCGCGAACCGGTCGTCCCAGGTGCGCGCAGCCTCGGCGATCTGGGCCTCCAGGGCGGGGACCTCGGGCTCGGGATGGTCGCCCGGCTTGATCCCGACGATGTAGTGCACCCGCGCCAGCGGCTGGTCGGGGAAGCTCGGATAGGAAGCCGAGACGCGGCCGCCCCAGCCGCGCGCCAGGATCTCGCCAGCCTTCTTCTCCACTGCCGAGTCGTAGCGGTCGCGGGGCAGGAAGAGCAGCACCGAGACGAAGCGGTCGAAGGGGTCGCGCCGCGGGAACAGTCGCACGCGCGGGCGGTCGTAGAGGTGGATGATCCCAAGCGAGATGCGCAGCAGGTCGTCTGCGCTCATCTGGAACAGCTCGTCCCTGGGATAGGTGGCGAGGACGTTCTTCAGCCGCTTGGCGTTGTGGCCGTCGGGAGTCTGGCTGGCCCGTTCGATCACCTGGGCCGCCTTGCGCCGGATCAGCGGGACCGCGCTGACCGGCTCCTCATAGGCCTCGGCGGTGAACAGTCCGATGAAGCGCACCTCGCCGTACGGCCGTCCATCGGCGCCATAGCGCTTGACCCCGACGTAATCCATGTAGCCGCGCCGGTGCACGCGCGAGCGCAGGTTGGACTTGGCGACGACCAGGGGCGCGTCGCCCAGATAGCGGCGCGAGGCCGGCGATAGCACCGCCGGTTCGGAGTCGCGGCGCAGGACTGAGCGCGAAGCATTTCGCAGCACGCCCAGGCCGGCATGGGGGTCGTAGCGTGGCTCCTCGCGGGCGTAATCGCCGTCGGCGGTCCGAGGATACTCATAGACGCGCGCGCCCAGGAAGACGAAGCGGTCGTCGCTCAGCCAGCGCAGGAACGCCAGGTCCTCGTCGACCTCGGCTCGCACGGCGGCGGGAGCGGTGCGCTCCAGCTCCGCCATGGTGGAGGTCATCAGTTCGCGCATAGCGCCGAAGTCCTGGGTGGCCAGGACGACATCGTGGAGGGAGGCCGTCACACCATGGACCAGGGCCTCGCCGCGGGCGTGGCCGACCGGCTCAATCAGCACAAGGATCATGGACTCCC
>CAZTMF010000048.1:8131-12644 GCA_964614675.1 uncultured Caulobacteraceae bacterium
TCCCTGCGCCGGCCCGAGCCGTCGCGGCCAATGTCCAGCACCGGATGGAACATGGCCCGCACGCGGTAGCCGCCCTCGGTCACCTCGCCCATGACGCTGTCGACCAGGAAGGGGCGGTCGTCCTGGACCACCTCCAGCGCCTGCAGCTCTGCGCCGTTTCCGACGTCCACGAGCCGGACCTGTGGCCCCGGTCCGGACCGCTGCTCGGCGAAGGTCCAGAAGCTGGCCGCCGCGGTCGCCGCGTCGGCTGGCGACAACAGCTCCACCTCGTCGGCTCCGATGTCCTGGAGGATCTGGCGGATGAAACCTGAGCCCGCCGGCGTCACGGCGTCCGGTCCGAGCGCGGCCTCGAGGGCGGCCTTGTACTCGGATGGGGCGGGCGAGGCGGCGGCAGGGAGGTCGGCGGCGGCGCCGCCGCCGGGAGCGGAGCGTGAGTCCATCTGTTGAGCCTACCATGCCGAGGCGGCCGCGCGATCGCCTAGAAAGCGAAAGCCGCCGGCGGGATGTCCCGACCGGCGGCCATGGCCCGGCCGTGGGGGGAGGACGGCGCGGGCTCGCTCGCGGCGCGCCCTAGGGGGAGGAGGCGCGCCGACGCCAAGGCCCTTGGGCCTCGACCATATTCAGATAGGCAGCCGGTCCTCGATTTGAAGACCCCGGCTTTCACGGAACGGTGAAATGCGTCACGAGGCGGGTTCCGCGCTGGATCGGCTGGGGTCCGGCGAGGCGTCGGCATAGGTCATCGGGTCGCCGTCGCGCGACAGCAGGATGGCGATCCAGCGCGTCGAAGGGAACTGGATCAGGACCACGATCGCGACCACCGTCAGTGGCGTGGACAGGAACATGCCAGGCACGCCCCAAATGGCGCCCCAGAAGGCCAGGGACAGCACCACCACGATCGGATCGACGTTGAGGCTCACGCCCTGCATGCGCGGGGCGATGAAGTTGCCCACGGCGAAGTGGATGGCCTCCGCCCCGGCCAGCAGGGCCACGGCCTGCCAGTGCGCCCCGAACTGCACCAGGGCGAAGATCGGCGGCAGCAGGATGCCGATCGCCCCGCCGATGATCGGCACATAGGCGAAGATGAAGATCAGGAAGCTCCAGAACACTGCATTGTGCAGATGCACCACCCGCATCAGCAGGAAGGAGGCGACCGCGATGATCAGGGCCGCCATGGTCTGGACCCAGATGTAGCGCTCCACGCCCTTGCGGATGCGGACGAACACAGCCTGGGCGTGGTCGAACCGCTCGGGGGTGGCGAACAGGGTCTGGGCCTTCTCGCGGAAGCCGCTGCGCGCGATCAACAGGAAGATCAGATAGACGAAGACGAACACGGCGCCGGAGGCGATGTCCTTCAGGGCCCCGGCCACGCTCGAGAGGTAGTGCGGCAGGTTCATCTGGGTCACGATCTGGTCGACCGTGGGCGGTACGCTCATGCCCAGCTCCTGGCTCAGGCGCTGGACCAGTCCGTTGATCTGGGGCGCGTAGGCGATCAGCTGGGTCAGGAAGCTCGTTGCGTGGATGGTCACCTCGTAGGCGGTGATCACGAACACCAGGGTGGTCAGCACCAGCGCCAGGCCGAGGGTCGCCCGGCGCGGGATGAAGCGCAGGCGATTCTCCATCACCCGGGCCAGGCCATCGATCACCACCATGAGGAACAAGGCCAGGGCCAGGGGCGCCAGGATGGCGCGCAGCCACCAGACCACGGCCCCGACCATCACCGTGGCGATGATCATGGTGGCCGCGCGGGCGTTATGGCTGGTCAGGGTCTCGGTCATGAACGGCTTCCTGCCGTGAGATAACACGGCTCAGCGGCGGCGGAACTCCAGGAAGGTCGGCTTGCAGTCGCCCAGCCGCTTTTCCTCGTAGCGGGTGGCGACATGGTCGGCGGGCGCAAGACGCCAGTCGTCGACCCGTTCGGCGGTCCAGTCAAAGGCCGGCGAGGCGGCGAAACGCTCGAGCGTCCATCCGATGTAGTCGGCCCAGTCGGTGGCGAAACGGAGCATCGCGCCAGGCTTCATCACCCGCGCCAGCTCGGCGACCATCTCGGCGTTGATCAGGCGGCGCTTGTGGTGACGCGTCTTGGGCCAGGGATCGGGGAACAGGACGAACACCCGGCCGACCGACGCATCCGGCAGGGCGGCCAGCAGCTCGCGGCCGTCGCCGGGGTGCAGGCGGACATTGCCGACCCGGCGATCGGTGACATGCCTGACCAGGCTCGCGACCCCATTGACGAAGGGCTCGGCCCCCAGGACCAGGACATCCGGACGCGTCTCGGCCTGGGCCGCCAGATGCTCGCCTCCGCCGAAGCCGAGCTCAACCCAGACCTCCCGTGCGCCGGGCATGACGGCCTTCGGATCAAGCGGCCCGTCTAGATCGAGTTGGAGGCCAGGCAGGACCTGCTCGACCAGCGACGCCCTGCCGGCCCGCAGCGTCCGTCCCTTGATCCGGCCGTATGTGCGAAGCGGTTTCGAAGGGACGTCGGCCATCCGGCCTATTTGCCCGGATCGACCGCCTTGTCGATGGGCTTGCCATCGGTCCCCAGCGTAAGGGTTTGGCCGGTGGCCGTGATGGGGTTCCGGTTGTTCTCGGTGCAGACGTAGTCGTAGATCCGCGAACCCGGCGGCTGGCGCTTGTAACGCTTGGTCACGGTCCAGGGCTGGGTCAGCATCTCCGGATCGATGATGGTGATCTTGGCCTCCAGCGTGTCCTTGTCCGCCAGATAGAGGCGGGTCAACACGTGGGCCTTGGCCGAATAGGTGAGGCCGGTGCGGTCAAGGATGGTGTGCGGATCGCCGTTCAGGCCGATGGTGTCGAACACCAGGGTCTGGGCCTGCCAGTAGCCGACCGAGTCGCCCATGTAGGTGGCCCAGAGATCGTCGGGTCCCAGGTGGGCACGCCCATCAGTGTAGATGCGCATCACGTTGGGTCCGTTCTCGGTCAGGACCCAGGTCTGCTCGGGCCGGACCACGAACTCGTAGCCGTCGGGGACGCTCATCAGCCGCGGGAAGCCCGACGGCGTGCCGCAGAAGCTGACCGGGTCAGGGAAGCGGTCCTGGTCGACCTTGGCGCTGTTGGCCGCGTACTTCTTCTCCCATTCCGGGGTCAGCGGCGGATGCTCGCGCACGCCCGGCAGTCCCGCGACACCGCCCTTGGGCATGGTGGTGGTGTCCCAGCCCGAGCCGTTGGCGCCGATCCAGACGCCCGACCAATCCGGCAGGTCCTTCCAGGCGGCGAGCCGGGCGCCCGGCGGCGCGGATGCGGGCAGGGGATCGGCCAGGGCGGGCGTCGCCGCCGCCAGAGCCAGGACCAGAGCAAGGGCCGCCCTCATGGCCCCATGTTCCCGAGCGTCTGGCCGTTGGCCAGGATGGCGCCGACGAAGCTGCCGCCGGCCGAGCCGTCCTTCATCGGAAAGAACCTGATCGTCACCTTGTCGCCGGGCTTGAAGGTGCCCGGCCGCCAGCCCTGGCGGCTGAGCGTTCCGGTCGAGAGGCTCTCGATGCTCCACTCCTTGACCACGCCCTTGTCGTCGGGCGCCTCGATCTGGATCCAGCTGTGCGGGTTGGTCCACTGGAACTCCTTGATGGCGCCGACCAGGGTCTTCGGGTGCTCACGGTCGAACATGGCGAAGGAGTGGTGGGCGAGCGCGGGCGGCGCCGTCAGGCCAAGGCTCGCCGCCGCGGTCAGCGCCGCGGACATTCGTCTTTTCATTGGTAAGCCTCCCTGCCGGACATGGTGAGGCAAGTCGGTGAGCCGTCAAGGATCGCGATCACAGCGGCTGACCGCGGGCGGGTTCCTGGTTTAAGTTCGGATGGCATGTCCGGTCCGCTGCGCTCCGAGCCTGATCCCGACGCCGCGGGCCCGACCGGCGGTATCCCGGTCCTGGCGCGTCGGAAGGTGGGCCCGGCCAGGATCGCGCTGGCGGTGGTGCTGGCGACGGTCATCACGGCCGTCACGTTCGGAGTGCTCTCGCTGATCCTCTGGGGACTGGCGACGATCTTCCACTAGCGGGCGGCTTCCCCTTCGGCGCCGATCAGGTCCGTTCCACGAAGCTGTCGATGACCTTCTTCTCGCCGGCCTTGTCGAAGGCGACGGTGAGCTTGTTGCCTTCCACCGCCCGCACCAGGCCGTAGCCGAACTTGAGGTGGAAGACGCGCTCCCCGCGTTTGTAGCTGCTGGCCCCGGGCTCGGAGACCGCCACCAGCTTGCCTTCGCCCTCGATCACCTGCTGGCGCGCGTACTGCGAGCCGCGCATGACGCCCGTGGTCGCGGCCGCGGCGCGCTGGGCCCTCTGCCAACCCGGCGACGAGTAGCCAGAGCCGCCGAAGCTGGCCTGGCTGTCCCAGCGATTGCCATAGTCGCTCATGCCCGGGCCGCCGCCGTAGTAGCCTGTCTCGCTCTCGGCCTCGACGTGATCCACCGGCAACTCGTCGACGAAGCGGCTGGGCAGCTGGGAGGTCCAGCGGCCGTAGACCTGGCGGTTGGCGGCGAAGGAGATCCGCGCCTCCTCCCGCGC
>CAZTMF010000049.1:0-12635 GCA_964614675.1 uncultured Caulobacteraceae bacterium
TCCTCGGTGAGCGCGCGGAAGGCGTTGCGCACCATGGTGGGGCGCGCGGCCTCGCCGAAGGTGCCCATGTGCGGCAGGCCCGAGGCGCCGAAGCCGCACTCGAAGACCACCGGCTTCTGCAGCGCCGGCAGGGATTTCACCGCCTCGTCGATCTTGCCGGCCGCGATCAGGGTGGCGGCGAGGTCGCGCTCGGCGTCGTCGAGCCTGACGCGCAAGGTGCGCTCCAGCAGCGAACGCGCCTGTTCGAACGGCCAGGACTTGGCCTGGCGGGCGAGGTGGGACAGCCCTTCATACATGGCCGTGGGGCCTACAGGAGCCGGGCCCGGCCCGCAACTTTGGAGGGCGACGGCCCTCCCGCCTATTCGAACCAGTACGCCGTCGCCCGCATCTCGATCGAGCTGCGTGTCGGCACGCCCTTGGGGCAGGAGGGGTCGTCGAAGGCCGAGTGCGGGACGTTGTGGGCCTTGGACCGGTCGGAGTCGTTGGTCTTGAAGATCAGGGCGTCACCTGAGTCCATGTTCGAGAAATAGACCCAGCGGTGGCGCGGGTTGAACTTCACCAGCCAGCTCTCGAACGACCATTCCGGCCCGTCGGTCACGTCGAAGATGGAGTCGGACTCCACCAGGTCCTCCGGGCCGAAGGAGCGGGCGTCGCAGATGGCCAGGGGGATGTCCTGGGGCGGCGGCGAGAGCACACGCCAGACATTGTAGGCGCAGGACCTCAGCACCTTGCGGTCCACGTCCTTGGGCCGGCTGCGCTCGGCGAACTCGGCCGCGGTCTTGTCTGAGCAGTCGATGTGGATGAACCGCGCCGGATAGGAGTTGTTGAGCCGCCCGGCGTCGGGCGAGCTTTCGCCGAAGCGCAGCACCCCCGATCCGCCGACCACCACCCGGTCGGCGCCCGTCACCTCGAGCAGCAGCTTCTCGATCTCGGCCGGATGGACGGCCGCCACCTCGGCGGCGTCGCGGAAGTTCTTCACCGCGCTGGCGTGGCGGGTGAGCATGAAGCCTTCGCGGTCGAGATCGGGCGGCGTCGGCCAACTGCGGGCGTCCTCGATCTCCACGGTGCGCGGGTCGAGGTCCAGCACGTCCTTGGAATGGTCGTTGGCGTAGAAGCGCGGCCGGACGGCCATGTTCTTGATGTAGCTGATCGAGCCCTTGACCTTGCGCACGCCCGCCTCGGGCCGGGACATGGTGTTCGCGTCGGACATAAGGGAACCTCCCAATCGTCTTTTCCCGACTCTTAGCCGAGATGGCGCGGGGCCCGATACGAAAAAGGCCGGCCGTCCCGGGGGGAGACGGCCGGCCTAAGGGGGCAGGCGTGGCTGGGACCTCGGGCCTGCCCCGGGGGGCTCGGGATCAACCGAAGTGAGCCAGGCTCAAGGCGATGAGCGGCAGGGCGCCCAGCACCAGCAGCGAGAGATTGGCGGTCTTGGCGAGAATGGTCATTTTGGGGTCCTCCCCTTCGAGGGGTTGAAGATCAGCCGACGTGGGCCAGGCTCAGCGCGATCATCGGCAGAGCGGCCAGGGCGAGCAGGGAAAGGTTGGCGGTCTTGGCGAGCAGGGCGGTCATTTGTAGGTCCTTTTGGGTTCGGGGAGCGGCGTGAACTCGGTGTGAGGAGTGTCTACAAAACCAGGCCTGAATACTCACGTTAAGTCTCGGTCATGACACCGATTTAAAGAAATGAACCTGAAGTAATAAGATTACATCTTGTTCATGTGCCGGATTGATCTGGCTCAAGGCGCGGCGCGCGGCGGCGGTTTACGAGGGCGCGGACTGGGGGAGAGCCATGAAGACGCGGCTGACCATCTTGCTGATCGTGGCGGGGATCGGCGGCGCCGGAGCCGCGCACGCGGCCTCGGTGCAGCACGGCCGGGCCATCGCGGCGACCAATTGCGGCGGCTGCCACTCCGTCGACCGGACCGGCGCCAGCCCCAATCCCAAGGCGCCGCCGTTCCGCACCCTGGGCCAGAGCTATCCGGTCGAGGACCTGGAGGAATCCCTCGCCGAGGGGATCGTCACCGGCCACCGCAAGATGCCGCAGTTCCAGTTCAGCTCCGCCGACGTGCAGGATCTGATCGCCTTCCTGAAGGACCTCCAGCCCGGCCGCGCGGCGGAGCCCGCCGCGAGCCACTGAATCCGGTCAGCCGCCGGCATCCCTCGGCGACAGCAGGAAATGTCCGTGCAGGGCGGCGATCGGAGCGCGCCGGGTCTCCTGCCAGGCCTCGACCTGGACGTTGGCGATCCGCCGGCCGACCTTCTTGATCAGGGCCCGGGCGTAGGTGTCCTGGGGCCGGCCCGAACGCAGGTAGTCGATGTTGATGTCGACGGGCCGCGGCTGGCGCTGCTGGGCCTCGACGATCGACAGCTGCAGCACCGCCGTCATCTCCATGAAGGCCCCGATCACCCCGCCGTGCAGGGCGGGCAGGGTGGGATTGCCGATGATGTGCTCGGCGAAGGGCAGCACCCCGGTCATCTCGTCGCCGTGCAGCTCCATGCGCACGCCGAGGAAGCGCGCGTACGGGATGCGCGCCAGCATGGCGTCGAGCTCGGCCTGGCCGGGGGTCATGAAGGCCTCTTGGCGCGGGGCCGCGGCGGCTCGAGGTTGGCGCCGGGACCGCGCCCGGCGTTGGAGTCCAGCATGAAGGCGGCCTGGGCGGCGGCGACGGGGTCGGACGGATCCTCGTCGTAGGCCACGCCCCTCAGGAAGGCGACCGAGCGGGTCAGCTTGTAGCAATAGGCGGTGGCGTGGATGTCGAGCCCGGGGCGCGAGGGGCGCATGTAGTCGATGCGCAGGTCCAGGGTGGCGATCGAGGTCGGCTCCTTCAGCGCCAGGGCCGTGGCCCAGCCGCAGGCGAAGTCCAGCAGGGTGGTCACCACCCCGCCGGCGATGACGCCGGAGTCCGGATCGCCCACCAGCTCGGGCTTGTAGGGCGCCTTCAGCACCAGCTCGGGCGCGACCCTGACCAGCTCCAGCCCCAGCGCGCGCCCGTGGGGCGAGCGGGCCATACGCTCGGAGATGGCGTTGGGAATCGGCGCGTCGGTCATAGGGCGACGATATATCCGCGCCCTGGCCTGTCAGGCCAGAAACGCCTGCGCCTCGGCCCAGACCCGGTGGATGAAGTCGCTGGCGGGCTCCTCGCGGGCGAAGGCGCCGGCCTGGCCGGCCCACATCTGCATGCGCTGGCCGTCGTCCTTGTTGGTGGCGTCCTGGCGCATGGCGGACGTCAGGCCGCGCTGCACCGGATAGGGGGCGGGGGCGGGCGCGCCCTCGGCCGCGGCGGCGCGGACATAGCCGTTGGCCACCGCCCGGCCCAGGCGTCCGGAGAAGGCGCGGGTGGCCTGGGTGTCCTCGGGCTCCAGATTCTCCAGGGCGGCCGCCCACGCCGGCGCGGTCCTGGCCTCGGGGCAGCGCAGCAGGGCGGTCCCGATCTGAACGGCGCTGGCGCCCAGGGTCAGGGCGGCGGCGATGCCGCGGCCGTCGCCGATGCCGCCGGTGGCGACGATCGGGACCCGCACCCTGTCGGCGACGCGCGGCAGAAGCGCGAAGAGGCCGACCTGGGTCCGCTCCGCCGCTTCGGGCTCGAAGGCGCCGCGATGGCCGCCGGCTTCCGAGCCCTGGACCACCAGCACGTCCGCCCCCGCGGCCTCGGCCGCCTCGGCTTCGCGCACGGTGGTGACATTGGCGAGCCAGGCGATGCCGCGGTCCTTCAGCTGGGCCACGAACTCGGGCGGATAGAGGCCCATGATGGAGGAGACCACAGCCGGTCCCGCGTCGAGCACGGCCTGGCACTGCGCGGCGAAGTCGGGCGGGGTGGTGTCCCCCGCCGAGGCCGGGACCCCGGGCCCCCATTGGCCCAGGAAGGCGCGCACCCGGGCTTCGGCCGCGGGGTCGCGGACAGGGGGCGGGTCGGGGACCCACAGGTTCAGCTGGAAGGCGCCGTTGGAGCCCTGGCGCACCTCGCGCGCCCAGTCGCGGATGGCGTCCGGCTGGCTGAGCACGCCGCCCATGCCGCCCATGCCCCCTGCGCGCGCAACGGCGATGGCCAGGCTCGCGGGGCATGCCCCGGCCATGGGCGCCTGCAGGACCGGGATCCTCAGGTCGAACCTCTGGCAGAAGGAGTCGGCCCTCTGCCGGGGCGAAGTTTGGACGTTCATGCTCCTATCCTGCACGGATGGCGGTCTGTCATCTTCGGGCCGGTACCGGTAAGCAAGCGCCATGAAGCCGGAAGCAGTGCTCTGTCCGAGACCCGAGGGGCTCTACTGCGCACCCGGAGACTTCTATGTCGATCCGGTGCGTCCGGTGGAGCGGGCGGTGATCACCCACGGCCATTCCGACCATGCCCGCGCCGGCAACGGGGTGGTGGTGGCGACCCCCGAAACCCTCGAGATCATGGCCGCCCGCTACGGCGAAAGCTTCTGCCGGCAGGCGGAGCCGGTGCGCTATGGCGAGACGCTCACCCGCGACGGGGTCGAGGTGAAGCTGGTCCCGGCCGGCCATGTCCTGGGCTCGGCCCAGGCGGTGGTGCGCCACGGCGGCCTGACCATGGTGGTCTCGGGCGACTACAAGCGCCGCCGCGACCCGACCTGCCCGCCCTTCGAGCCGACGCCGTGCGACGTCTTCATCACCGAAGCCACCTTCGGCCTGCCGGTGTTCTGCTTCCCGCCCGACGGGGGCGAGATCGCGACCCTCCTGGAGTCGGTCGCCCAGTTCCCCGAACGCTGCCACATCGTCGGCGCCTACGCCCTCGGCAAGGCCCAGCGGCTGATCCGCCTGCTGCGGGAAGCCGGCTGGGAGCGGACCATCTATGTCCACGGCGCCCTGGCGCGCATGAACGCCCTCTATGAGGCCAACGGCATCGCGCTCGGGGCCCTGGCCCCAGCGACCGAAGAGGGCTCCAAGGACTTCGCCGGCGAGATCGTCATCGCTCCGCCCGCTGCGCTGCAGGACCGCTGGTCGCGGCGCTTCCCCGATCCCGTGGCGGTGTTCGCGTCGGGCTGGATGCGGGTGCGCGCTCGGGCCCGCCAGCGCGCGGTCGAGCTGCCGCTGGTGATCTCCGACCACGCCGATTGGGAGGAGCTGACTTCCACCGTCGCCGAGCTCCGGCCCGGCGAGCTCTGGATCACCCATGGCCGCGAGGAGGCCCTGGCGCGGTGGGCCGAGCTGAACGGCGTGCACGCCCGCGCCCTGGCCCTGGTCGGCTACGAAGAGGAAGAGGGCGAGTGATCCGCCCCGACGACAAGCCGCTGGAGCCGGGGCTTTACCTGGTCGCCACCCCGATCGGGAACCTCCGCGACATCACCCTTCGCGCGCTCGACGTGCTCGGCAAGGCCGACCTCGTCCTGGCCGAGGACACCCGCGTCACCGGCAAGCTGCTGAACGCCCATGGGGTGAAGGCCAGGCTCCAGCGCTACGACGACCACATGGGCGCCAAGGTGCGGCCCCAGATCCTGGCGCGGCTGGCGGCAGGCGAACGGATCGCCCTGGTCACCGACGCCGGCTCGCCCCTGGTCTCCGATCCGGGCTATCGCCTGGCGCTGGAGGCGGCCGATCAGGGCTCCAAGGTCGTCGCCATCCCCGGCGCCTCGGCGGTGCTGACCGGCCTGGCGGTCGCCGGCCTGCCCACCGACCGCTTTCTGTTCGCGGGCTTCCCGCCGCCCAAGAGCGCCGGACGCCGGGCCTTCTTCGAGGAGCTGAAGCCGGTCCGCGCCACCCTGGTCTTCTTCGAAGGCGCCTCGCGGCTGGGCGACAGCCTGAAGGACATGGCCGCCGTCTTCGGGCCACGCCCCGCGGCGGTCGCCCGCGAGCTGACCAAGCTCTACGAGACGGTGGTTCGGGGGCCGCTCGACGTCCTCGGGGCCAATCCCGCGCTGCAGGCGCCCAAGGGCGAGGTGGTGGTGCTGGTGGGCGCCGGCGAGGAGGTCAGCCTCAGCGCCGCCGAGACGGAGGCGGCGCTGGCTGAGGCGGTTCAGCGGCTCGGGCCCTCGGAGGCGGCGTCGGAAGTGGCCCGCGCCACCGGCCTGCCGCGGCGGGAGCTCTACCGCCGGGCGGTGGAATTGAAGGCCGGCCATGGCAAATAGGGCGGCCAAATTCGAAAGTCCGAGCGCGTTGTGACCGCAAAGCCGGGTTCCACTCTTGCGCAACGCGCTCTGGCCGCCCGCAAGGCGCGGGGCGCCAAGGCCCGGCTGGCGGGCCGCCGCCAGGAGATCGTCGCGGCGCTGATCCTGATGCTGAAGGGCTATCGTATCCTGGGATTCCGGCTGAAGACGCCCGAGGGCGAGATCGACCTCCTGGCCCAGCGCGGCGACGTGCTGGCGGTGGTCGAGGTGAAGAGCCGGGCTACGCTCGAGGCGGCCCTGGAGGCGGTCGGCCCCAGCCAGCGCCAACGGCTGAAGCGGGCGGCGCGCGCCATCGCCTCCAGGCGGGCGATGCGGCCGAATGTCCGTCTCGATCTGGTGGCGCTCGCACCCGGATCGTGGCCACGTCATATTCCGGACGCTTGGCGCGACGGGGCTGGCAGCTGACGATTGTGGAGCAATGACCCGCGAGGAGGCCGAAAGCGCGCTTTCCGAGATTGGCCAGGCCGCCGACGACCGCTTCCCTCTGTTCGAGGCGGCCCTGCTCTGCGCCCTGCACGAGGATCCGGCCCGCGATCCCGACGAGCCGCGCCAGCTCATGGATGGCGCGGTCGAACGTCTCACCCAGCGCCTGAAGCGCGAATCGCCCGAGGAGGCCCTGGCCGAGACCATGGCCGGGGACCTGCGTCTGAACGGCGACGTGCTCACCTTCGAGGACCCGGCCAACGCCGACCTGATCTCGGTGCTGGAGCGCCGCAAGGGCCTGCCGGTGGCTCTGAGCGTGCTCTATCTCGACGCCGCGCGCAGGACCGGCATGTCGGTCCAGGGCGTCGACTTCCCGGGGCACTTCCTGCTCAGGATCGAGACTGAAGAGGGGCCGCTGGCGCTGGATCCCTTCAGCGAGGGGCGGGTGGTGCTGCCCTCCGAGCTGATCCGCCGGGCGCTGCGCACGGGCCTGACCCCCGACGTCGCCGACCGCCTCGACATCCTGATGGCGCCGGTGAAGGACCGGGTGGTGGTCCAGCGGCTGGAGAACAACATCTACGCCCGCGCCATCCGCGCCGGCGACCACGCCCGGGCCGAGCGCTCGGCCATCCGCCGCGCCCTGCTGGATCCCAACGACCACCGCCCCTGGATCGACGTGGCGACGGCGCGCGAAGGGCAGGGGGCCCTGGTCGGCGCCCAGGAGGCCCTGGCGCGGGCCCAGATGCTGGACGGCGGCGCCGCCATCGCCGCCAGAGCCGCCCGCGAACGCGTGAGGATGAAGCTCAACTAGCCGCCCCTGTTATATCCAGGCAGGATGTATATTTGATCCGGGTCAAGGCCAGGAGAGGCCCAGGGGCCGCATCTCAACCGTCATGAGCAGTCCGGAGTCCGTCCAGTCCGTACGCCTCGAGATCTCGCCCGGCTATCCGCTGGGCGTGACCGAGGAGATGATCGAGACCCTGGTGCGCGCCTTCTACGGCAAGGTCCGCGACGACCCGATGCTGGGGCCGATCTTCGCCGCGCGAATCCAGGACTGGGAGCCGCACCTTCGCAAGATGTTCGACTTCTGGTCTTCGGTGACCCTGATGAGCGGTCGCTACCACGGCGCGCCCATGCCCGCGCACGCCAGGATCGCCGAGATCGGACCCGACCACTTCGCCCACTGGCTGGAGCTGTTCGCAGAGACCGCCGCCGAGGTCTGCCCGCCCGAGGCCGCGGCCCTGTTCGTCGATCGCGCCCGGCGCATCGCCCAGAGCCTGCAGATGGGCATCGCTTTCACCCGTGGCGAGCTGCCGCCCGTGCACGCGCCGGGATAGGACGAACGTCCTACTGCATCGGAACGCCGCGGCCGAACGCAGACGGGGCATAGAGCATCGGGCCCTCGGGAGGAGAGTAGCCGGGCGGGGCCTGCCTCGCCTGCCGGTGCGTCTCCTGATCCTTCCAGGCCGCCCGCGTCAGGCAGGTGCGCTTCAGGAAACGCGTGCCTTCGACCGGCAGATCCCTGCAGATCACCTGGTCGGGATCGCCGAGTTTGGTCCGTTCGACGGTCTCGGCCGGAGCGGCGGCGGAGGTCTGCGCCACGGCGGGTGTGGCGAGCGCCAGGAGCGAAAGCGTGATCGCGAGCACGAGCGGCTTCATGGCGGCCCTCATCGTCTGCGATCGTCTTCGTACACCCGTTGCTTAACGACGTGAAGTTCGCCGACCCGGCGGTTCTCCTGAAGCCGCGACTTCGAGGTGGATCAATTCGAGACGGGACTCCTGGTCTTCGCCTTGCAGGCGAGTGCTGGTCTTTGGTCAGATCAGGACTTCCAGATGCAATTCGCGTCTCGATTGAAAGGGGACCTGAACACCGCGGCGTTCTCCTGGCTGCTCTTGGCCACGGCGCTGGTGTGCACCCCCGCCTTTCGCCAGTCCGCCGACGCCCTGACGCGGGCCATCGTCCAGCTGACGGCGCCGGCGCCGAGCGCGCCCGCCCCGGCCGTCGATCCCTGGGCGGCGCCGCCGTTCGTGCTGCGCACGGCCAGCCTCGCCGAACGCAAGCAGGCGGTGAACTGCCTGGCGGCGGCGGTCTACTTCGAGGCCGGGACCGAGCCCCTGGAGGGCCAGCGGGCCGTGGCGCAGGTGGTGCTGAACCGGGTGCGCGATCCGAAGTTCCCCGCCTCGATCTGCGGCGTGGTGTTCCAGCGCACCGCCCGCCGCCACGCCGTCTGCCAGTTCTCGTTCGTCTGCGACGGCTCGTTCCGGCGCCGTCCGCCCGGCGCCGCGCAGCTGACCCACGCCAGGGTCGTCGCCGAACAGGCGCTGGCGGGCCGCGTCGCGCCCGAGGTGGGGACGGCCACCCACTATCACGCCAGCTATGTGCACCCCTCGTGGGGACAGCGGCTGGTGAAGGTGGACCAGATCGGCCGCCACATCTTCTATCGCCGGTCCGGCGAGGCCGGCGCGCCCGCGGCCCTGACCAAGCCCTACGCCGGCGGAGAGCTGCGTGTCGCGGGTCTGGATCGGGCGCTGTTCAGATCGTAGGGTGGCAGGTCCTCAGCGGTCGGGTTCGGTCCGCCTGGCCTGCCAAAACTTTGGTTACAACGTTACAGCTTGGTTCGTTTCGGGCCACGGAACGGACACACCGTGTCTCCATCGTCCTGCCCTTCAAACGCAGGATTTCCACATGACCGCCTCGGCGGAAGCTCCGGGCCTTGCCGCCATGCTTTCGGGGCGCGGGCACGCCCCCGCCTCGCCCCCGACCCGCTACGATGTGCTCGTCGTCGACGACGATGATGCGCTGCGCGAGGAGATGGCCGCGTACCTCGCGGATCATGGCTTTTCGGTGCATACCGCCCGCGATGCCATCGAGGCCCGCAAACAACTTGAAGCCTCCCCGGTGGATGTCGTGGTGCTTGACGTCATGCTGCCAGGGGAGGATGGGCTTTCGCTTTGCCAGCGCCTGAACGTGCAGGGCGCGCCGGCCGTCCTCATCGTCAGCGCCATGGCGGATTCCGTCGACAGGATCATCGGACTGGAGCTGGGCGCCGACGACTATCTAGCCAAGCCGATCGTTCCCCGCGAGCTTCTGGCTCGCGTCCGCGCCCTCCTGAGACGTCGTGACAAGAGCGGCGCCGGCGGCTCCGGATACAGCTTCGCGGGATTCCGGCTCGACGTGGTCCGGCGCGAGCTCAAGGCGCCCGACGGCGACGTGCTGATGCTGACCCCGGGAGAGCTGTCTCTGCTCGGCGCTTTGCTCGAAAACCCGCGCCGGATCCTCACCCGCGATCAGCTCATGACAATGACGCGCGGCGAGCGCAGCTCGGTGGTCGACCGCGCGATCGACGTCCAGATCAGCCGCCTTCGTAGGAAATTGAACGCCAAGGTCGAGGACGAGGTGATCCGGACCCATCGCGGCCTCGGCTATATCCTTGCCTGCATGGTGGTGCGCGAGTGAGCCTCGACGGCGGCATAAGGATCCGCGCGAGCTTGCCGCTCGCGGTCCAGATCCTAGCCCTCGTCGGCGGCGCCCTGGTCATCGCCCAGTTGGTGGCGATAGGGCTGACGTTGCTTCTGCCGCCGCCACAGCCCACGCTCTACAGCCTCAAGGACATCGCGGACGCGCTCAAGGGCGAGAAGGTCTCCGTCCCGGGGGCCCGGCCCCTGGTCCGCAAGGTGCTGGCCCAGCCGCCAAGCTATCGCAGCCCGGGCTGGATCGTGTCGCCGCGGGCCCGCGCAGACCTCGCCGACTTGGTCGGCGCCGCGCCGGACAACGTGCGCCTGATGTTCTATTTCCCGCGCCCCACCGGAGCCCTGCAGGCGCCGACCGGGGCCTATCCTCCTCCGCCTGCGCGCGCCAAGCCCGCGGCGTTCACGACATTTCAGGGCTCCGAGGACGGGTCCGTTCCGAGCGCGGTCAGGGTAAGCTTCGGCCCTCCCGGCCCTCCCGGCCCGCCGGGAGCCGGCCCTCCAGGCCGCCCCTTCGGTTTCCCCGGGCCGCCAGGAGCGGGTCAAGGCGTCGGAGGCGGCGGCGTCGTGGAGTCACCGCCAGGAGCGGCGGTCCCGAGGGGGGCGTGGAGCGGCGCCTCCGGCGCCGTGGGCGCGCCGACGTCCGCCGGGTCGTCCAGCGACGGCTCATCCGCGACGTCGGAAAAGGCCCCCCCGGCATGGCGGCAATGGGCGCGGCGGGTCTGGCCCGACGGTCACCCACCGCGCGTTCAGGGTTCGATTCCCGATCTGACCGGGACTCCCGTCCCGCACTATGCGCCTTTCCCGGGACTCGCCCCTTTGGTCGCGCGCCACGGCGAATTGGCGGCCACCTCCCAATCCACCCCCTCCGAAGAAGTGGAGAGCAAGGCGGTCGGCGGCGCCGAAACCCCTTCGTCCGAGTCGTTGAGTCAGGACGGCAAGTCCGGGCGCGTCGCGGGCGCCTTCGACACCTCGGGGCTCCTGGCCCCCGCGCCCCTGGTCGCCCAGAAAACCGGCGACTCCTCCGGCTGGGTGGTCGGCGGGGCGGCGCCGGGAGCACGTTCGGTCAAGCCCACGCCCTTCGTTCCAGGCGACTTCGTCGCCGCGCTGCGCCTTGGCCCATCTCAATGGGCGACGGTTCAGCCGCTTCCCGAGACATTCCCCAATCGCTGGCAACGGCGTGTATTCCTCTGGTTCGCGACCGCGATGCTGCTGATCGCTCCCCTGGCCTGGCTGTTCGCGCGCAGGCTCACCGGCCCGCTGGCCGCGTTCGCCGCGGCGGCCGAAAGCCTTGGCCGCGATCCGGCCGCGGCGGTGGGCGCGTTGACCGGGCCGGCCGAGGTCGGGCGCGCAGCGCGGGCGTTCAATGAGATGCAGGCGCGCCTGAAGCGATTCGTGGACGATCGCACGGCCATGGTCGGGGCGATCAGCCATGACCTGCGCACGCCCCTGGCGCGGATGCGGTTCCGGTTGGAGCGCGCGCCGCCGGAGTTCCAGAAGGGGATGCTCTCCGACATCCAACAGATGGAAGAGATGCTGAATTCCGTTCTCGTCTTCATCCGTGACGCGTCCGAGCCGGCGGCGCGCAAGCGGATCGATCTGCGCTCGATCATCGAGTGCGCCGTGGAGGACTCCGAAATGGTCGGGGGCGATGTCGTCCTCGGGCCCGGGCCGCCGGTCTCGGTGGAGGTCGATCCATCGGCGATACGGAGGGTCGCGACCAACCTTATCGACAACGCACTCAAATACGGCCGGCGCGCCGAGGTAAGTCTCATCACCAAAGAGCGGGAGGTGACGGTCGCCATCGCCGACGAGGGCCCGGGGCTCAGTGCTGAAGAGCTGGAAAGGGTCTTCGCGCCATTTTACCGCAGCGACGCCGCCCGTTCGATGAACCAGGGCGGAATCGGCCTGGGACTGTCCGTCTCCCGCTCCATCGCCCGATCGCACGGCGGGGACGTCAGGCTGACCAACCGACCCGAAGGCCTTCTCGCCGAACTGACTCTGCCCCTCGCCCCGTCGCAATCCTCACCCGCCACGCCGTATCTGCGGCCCTTCTTTCCATCCGCCGACGACCTGGGGGCCGAGACCGAGCCGGCGGGGCACAGCGAGTCCTAGAACCGACGACCCTGCAAACCAGGCACCAGGCGATCCTTCATCTGTATCCGGAATAGTGTTCGAGGGGTCGCTCGAGCCGTCCGCCTCCGCCCGACCGGTCCAGCATGTCGTCTTTGCGTAGCGACCAGCGGTAGCCGAAGCTGTAGACCGTGACGATCAGATGGGCGCCCCCATGCGCCGCGAGCTTGCGGCGGAGCCGGCTCACATGGGAGTCGATCGCCCGAACCCCAACATCGACCCCGTCCTTGCTGATCAGGTCGCGAAGTTCTTCGCGCGAGAGGTTGCGACCGTCGCTCTGGATGAAGGCGAGGAGCAGCGACGCCTCGCCGGCGCTGATACGGAGGCGGGCGCCCTGAGGGGAGATCAGGATTCGCTTGCGCAAATCCAGGACGAAGCCGCTGAACTCGGCCTTCAGCGCCAGGGGGCCGGAGTCGTCCAGCCGTCGCGCGTGCACGCGGACGCGAGCCAGCACTTCCCTGGGATTGGCGCCCTTGGGCACGTAGTCGTCC
>CAZTMF010000050.1:0-12586 GCA_964614675.1 uncultured Caulobacteraceae bacterium
GTGGCCGGGCTGATGATCTTCTTCATCGGCCTGCCCCTGATCCTGATCCTGTCGGCCCTCAGCGCGCCCAAGCCGGTGGCCGCCGCGTCGGTGATCGAGCTCGACCTGCGCCGGTCGATGAACGACCAGGATTCCCAGAACCCGCTCGCCATGTTCGGGCGCAGGTCCCTGTCGATCATGTCGATCATCGAGAACCTGAGGCGCGCCGAAGGCGACCCCAAGGTCAAGGGCGTCCTGATCCGCCTGCCGGACGGCGGCATCGGGCCGGGCGAGGCCGACGAACTGAGGCTGGCGATCAAGCACTTCCGCGCCTCGGGAAAGCCGGTCTACGCCCACAGCCAGGGCCTCTATCCCTCCGGCGCGGTGACCTCGACCTACATGCTGGGCGCCTCGGCCGATCAGCTGTGGATGCAGCCTGGCTCCTCTTTCGAGGCCGTGGGTCTGGCGACCGAGGAGATGTTCTTCAAGCGGCTGTTCGACAAATACGGCGTCAAGGCCGACTACCAGCAGCGCTACGAGTACAAGACGGCCGTCAATCCCTACCTCTATGACGACTTCACCGCCGCCCATAAGGACTCGCAGCTGTCGTGGATGGGCTCCATCTACCAGGCGGCCGTGCGCACGGCCGCCCAGGATCGCCGGATGGTCCCGGCGGCGCTGCAGAAGGCGCTCGAGACCGGCCCGCATGCGGCGGATGAGGCTCTGAAGCTCGGCCTGATCGATCGCCTGGGCCAGGTGAAGGACGCCGAGAAGGCCATGCTCGACAAGGCCGGTAAGGGCGCCAAGCTGGTGGACCTGGCCGACTATGCCTCCAACACCCGGCGCACGGACGCCGGCGTGGGCGACGCCGTCGCGGTGGTCTATGCCGAGGGCGATATCGTCACCGGCGACTCCGGGTCGGGAACCGTCATCGGCGGGGGTCAGACCATCTATTCGGACGACACCGCCAAGGCGATCTACGACGCCATCGACGATTCCGATGTGAAGGCCATCGTCTTCCGCGTGTCGTCGCCGGGCGGCGCCGACACCGCCTCCGAGCAGATCCTCGCCGCCGTCCGCGCGGCCAGGGCCGCCGGCAAGCCGGTGGTGGTCAGCATGGGCGAATACGGGGCGTCGGGCGGCTACTGGATCTCGTCCCAGGCCTCGGCGATCGTGGCCGAGCCCACCACCCTCACCGGCTCCATCGGGGTCTATGGCGGCAAGCTGGCGCTCGGCCAGACCCTGGGCCATTTCGGCGTCGACGTGAGGCAGCTGAGGGTGGGCGGGCCCTATGCCGGCGCCTACGCCACGGGCTCGGACTTCACGCCCGAACAGAAGGCGGCCTTCGCCAAGTCCATCGACCTCGTCTACGACGGATTCATCCAGCGGGTGTCGACCGGACGGCGGTTGCCCGCCGACAAGGTGCGGCAGATCGCCAAGGGCCGGGTGTGGACCGGCGAACAGGCCTTCGGCCTAGGCCTGGTGGACCAGCTGGGCGGCTTCTACGACGCGGTGGCGAAGGCCAAGGCCCTGGCGGGGCTCAAGGGAGAGGTGCGGCTGAAGCGGATGGGCTCGTCGACGTCCGCCTTCGAGGCGCTGGGCCGCATGTTCAGCGCCAACGCCGCCTCGGTCCGCGGCCTGGCCAGGCTGGGCCAGGTGCTGTCCGACCCCAAGGTCGAAGCCGTGGTCGACCGCATCCAGTCGGCCCGGCTCGAACCCCAGTCGACCGACGTGCTGGCGCCGCTGCCGTCCTGGCGCTGACCGCGGATGTTCAGTCGAATGGGATGACCCTGGCGCCGACGTCCCCGCGGCTGCGGTCGATGGGCATGTTCGACGGATCGAGCCGGAAGCCGACCACGCTGCGGGCGTAGTCCATCTCCACCCACTCGAAGTGCCGAAGCACATCCATGCCGAGCAGGATGGCCGGCCGCTTGATCAGGTCCCAGATCTCGAAGGCGTGCAGGTTGGCGAAGGCGCCGCGGGTGGTCTCGATGGTCAGCCGGCCAAGCCGAAGGCCAGGCACGGTGCCGATCAGGCCGACGGCGGTCTGGTCGGTGGCGCTGAGGATCAGGGTCTCCTGCCGAGGCGCCAGCACCTCGGCCGAATCGCGCACGCGGTCATAGAGGGCGAGGTTGCCCACGGTGCTCTGGGCGCCGGAGTCCAGGAACGCCACGATAGGCGTCTGTTCGATCGATGCGTCGATGATCATCAGCTGGCCGAAACGGCGCTTGGCCGGGATCTCGATCAGCAGCGCTTCCCGGCGCGGTTTGGGCTCGTTCGCGGTGATGGTGAGCGTCTTCTGGTGGAAGTTCATGATCAGCCGCCGGCCGCCCAGACCGTCCACGCCCAACAGACCGTCCGCGCCGAGGCGATTGGCGGGAAGCACCGGGATCTGCGCGCCAGGAACCTCCAGGCCCGACACCGCCAGGTGCTCGACCTTGACGGTCTCGACCATCTCCATGCCGGCGACGCTGTGCAGGGGCGCCGACGCCGCGCTCGGCAGCTTCAGGGCGGCGGCGAGCTCGCGCGAGATCACCGAACGGTTGGCGCCGGTGTCGACCACGAACTGATAGGGGCCCTGGCCGTTGACCGTCACCGGGGCGGTCATGCGCAAGGACAGGTCGGCCTTGGCGGCCAGGGTCCGGTCGGAGTCGGGCGGGGTCGGCGGGGCGCTCGGAGGGGGAATGGACGGCAGCCCGGCGCCTTGGGCGCCTCGGGTCCACGCCGTGGCGGCGGCTCCCGCGATCAGGGCGCCCAGAGCCCGTCGGTCGGGCCGAAACTCCGCCATGCCGATCTTCTCCCCCGGGGCCAAGGCTGACCTTCCGGAACGAGAATGTCCACACAAGGAAAAGGGGCGGCGGATGAATCCGCCGCCCCCGATCTCAGGAACGCTACAAAGGGTCGGCTTAGAACTTGGCCGACACCCGGGCGAAGAACTGACGGCCGTAGAAATCGTACGGGCCGGCGAAGCTGTTGCACTTGCAGATCGAGTCCGCGCCGAGGAACGGAGGATCCTTGTCCAGCAGGTTGTTGATCCCGAGCACCATCGTCGTGCGCTGGACCGGGCCCATTTCGGGCAGGTCGAAGGACACCGAGATGTTGTGGTAGAAGTAGTTCGGGATGTAGTTCCCGTAGACCGGCGCCGAACCGTCGAGGTTGTAGGCGTGGCCGGTCCACTGGCCGTCGTAATGGAACACCGTGGTGCCCAGCTTGTAGTCGATGCTGGCGCGCCCCTTCCACTTCGGCTGAACCGACTCGTTCGAGTACAGGAAGAAGCCGTTGTAGTTGGAGATCGACCCGTCCGGGTTCTCCTGGTTGTTCTGGAACTGACGCTCGGCCTGGATGTCGAACCGCAGCGACCCCGGGAACGGCAGCATCAGGCCTGCCGCGGCGGTGTCGTAGGTCATCTCCATGTCCAGGCCCTTGACGGCGCTGAAGCCGAAGTTGGTGTTCTGGCTGCCGATCTGGAAGATGCCGCTGTTGTTGCGGGTGATCAGCGAACAGTAGTTGGCGTTCTGATCCACGAAACAGCCGTTGACGATGATGTCGGGCCCGAGGGCTCCGGCGAGACCGCCAGTGATGATCGTGTTGTGGATGTGGACTTGGTAGTAGTCCGCATCGAACGAGAAGCCGGGCAGGAAGCGCGGCGTCAGCACGATACCGATGTTGTACTGGTTCGACTTCTCAGGCTGCAGGTGCGGATTGCCGCCGAGGATCAGGCCACGCTGGTCGTTGGAGAGGTTGTTCTCCGCCGACTGGTAGGTGGCGACCGCCCCCGGAGCCACGCCCGCCGCCACGAGCGAAGTGTAGCAGGCCGAGCCAGGCGCCAGGGAGGCCGCGCCATTGGCGTTGCCGTTGCCGTTGACGCCGCCAGGACCCGCCGTGGCGCCGCGAGCGTCGCAGGGGTCGCCGGACACCGAGATGTAGCTGATCGCGTTGCCGCCGAAGAGCTCGGCGGTGGACGGCGCGCGGAAGCCGACCGCCCAGGTGCCGCGGAAGCGGAGGTCCTGGCTGACCTTCCACTCGCCGCCGATCTTGTAGGTCTTGGCGTCGCCGAAGTTCGAGTAGTGGTCCCAGCGGGCGCTGGGGTTCAGCGACAGCGACTCGATCATCGGCAGGCCGGCGAGGATCGGGATCCTGAGCTCGCCGTAGATCGAGGTCACCTGGTAACCGCCGGAGGTCGGGCCGGTCGGGCCGGCGGCCCAGCCCTGCTGGACCAGGGAGTCCGGATTGTCGGACAGGTGCTCATAGCGGCGCTCGAAGCCGAGAGCCGCTTGCAGCGGACCCGCCGGCAGGTCGAACAGCTTGCCGTTGACGTCCGCGTACGCATAGTTCTCGTACGAGGAGTTGGTGTCGATCGCCGTATAGGTCAGGTAATTCACCTGCTCCGGCGTCATCCCGTTCGGCTCGTTGAAGAAATTGACCGGCGTGGTCGGGACCGCGTAGCCGAAGGTCGGGCTGTACGTGCATCCGCCCGGCGCCGAGGTGCACGGGATCTGGCCGGTTTCTTCGGCCAGGTGCAGCCAGTTGCCGCCGTTGTAGATGCGCTGGTTGGTGTCGTTGCGCTGGTTGACGAAGCCGGCTTCCCACTTGAAGTTGTGGAACGGCAGGTCACCCTCAAAGCCCGCGCGGATGCGGTAGGTGTGCGAGGTCTGCTTGTAGTCGCGCGGCCCCCACTCGTTGGGCGTCAGGAACGCGAGCATGCAAGGCACCGAGGCGTTGCCGGTGCAAGGCACGCTCGAGGCGGTGCCGTTGGGATCGCTGAAGCCCCACGCGGCCAGTTCGGGAACTTCGAAGCCGCCGTAGACGGCCGCGCCCGTGGCCGGATAGGTCGAGGCGATGGAGTCGCCCAGAAGCGGCTCAGGACGCAGACGCTGCTCGGAGTGGCGGTCGGTGAAGAAGCCCGACGCGATGAACTTGAGGTGGTCCGTCAGGTTGTAGTGGCCGTTGAAGCTGATCTGGGTCCGTTCCAGGCCGCTGGTCAGGGCCTGAGGCGGCGAGACCGACGGGCAGCCCGCGTTCAGCTTCACCCGCCCGTGGCTGACGTTGGGCAGGTAGGTGAGGCAGGGCACCGAGCCCAGGGCCGGGTCGTTGTAGGTCGTCTCGACGCCGTTGGCCCACACCGTGTGGGACAGCTCATCCTGCAGGATGTTGAGCTGGCTGCGGTAGATCGAGCCGCCTTCGAAGTTCGGGTCGCCGATATGCGCGTCCTGCGCCCAGGCGCGTTGGGGCTGGTCCACCGGGTTCAACAGCTCGTGCAACACCGAGAGGGTCAGGTTGCCCTTGTCCGTGTTGAATCCGAGGGTGCCGCCGACGCTCCAGCTGGCGCCGCCGCCATGCTGGGTGAGGCCGCCCGACGAATCGAGCTGCAGGCCTTCGAAGTTCTTCTTGGTGATGATGTTGATCACGCCGCCGATCGCGTCGGCGCCGTAGACCGACGAGGCGCCGTCACGCAGCACTTCCACCCGGTCCACCATGGAGACCGGAACCGAGTTCAGGTCCGGCACCGAGGCCGCGCCCGAGAAGATCGGCACCAGACGCTGGCCGTCGACCAGGATCAGGGTCCGCGACGGGCCGAGGTTGCGCAGGCCGATTTCCGAGAGGCCGACGCCGCCGTTGTTGGAGGCGCCGGAGATGCCGCCCGAGTAGTCCGGACCGGCCAGGCGGGTCAGCACGTCGCCGACCGAGAACGAGTTGGTCAGGGCGATCTGCTGGGACGTCGCCACCGAGATCGGGCTCGGGCTGGTGACGTTGGTCATCGGGATGCGCGATCCGGTGACCACGATCTCGCCGACCTGGGTGCTCGAGGACGCCGGAGCATCGGCGGCTAGCGCCTGACCCGCCAGAGCGAGGCCAGCGCCAAAGATAATCGTGGACGCCAGAAGGCGTGCGCGGGTGGATTGGTTCTTCAAGTTAGGGACCTCCGATTGGGCCGGGCTGTCGTTTGACGCCTCGTGCCCTTCGAATTGGTGTGTCCCGGGTGACAGGCTCCCAGCCCCCCGGTTGAGCGCAGGTTATGAAGCCCCCATCCGGCGGGTCAACGCGGGTTACATTACGGTAAGGTGATCGGCGCCCTGTTGTTACATCTTGGTCACAGCGTGGCGCGATTTAGGGCAAGACTCCGCCACAACTCGTGGCAACCGCGGAAAATCCTGCCCCAGAGGCGCCGCGGGCTTGACCGTTACATCATTGCGGATGGGCCGGATCGGTCCTTCAATGCCGGAATGACGCAGGGGAGCGCGATGAGCGGCTGGAAAAGCGGCGCGGCGATCTTGACCGCCTTTGTGATGCTCTCGATGTGGGCAGACCAGCCCCTGGCGGCAGGCAAACCGACGCCGCCGGCCCGGGCGCCCGAGCTGCAGGCGGTGATCGCCTGCCGGGCCCTGACCGACCGCGACGCGCGGCTGAACTGCTTCGACGCCGCCGCCGCCAAGCTGGACGAGGCGGAGAGCACCGGGCAGGTGGTGGTGGTCAACCGCGAGCAGGCTCGCGAGGTGCGCCGCGACGTGTTCGGCCTGCAGCTTCCCAGCCTCGACATCTTCGGCCGCAAGGGCATGGCCGCCGCGGGCGAGGACGTCGACAAGCTGTCATCGACGGTGAAGACCGCCTCGTTGAACCCGGACGGCCGCTGGGTGCTGGAGCTCGAGACCGGGGCGGTGTGGCGTCAGGTCGACGATTCGCCGATGGCCACGCCCCCGCATCCCGGCTCGAAGATCGAGATCCGCCGGGCGGCGCTCGGCTCGTTCTTCATCAGGGTCGACGGCCACCCGGGATTCCGGGCCCACCGCGACCGCTAGGCCCCGCTCAGCCCTCCGGATCAGGCCGCTTGGGGCGGCGGCGGGCGCATCCGGCCGGGATAGGACAGGGCCTTCTTCACCCCAGGCCGCTGCTCCATCCGCCTCAGCCAGTCATGGACGCGCGGAGAGGCCTCGGCGTTCAGCGCCTCCGGCGCGACGCGCTCGGTCCCCGAGATCATCGAATAGGCGTTGACGTCGGCCAGGGAGAAGGTCGGCGCGGCCAGCCACGCGTGCTCGCCTAGCGAGGCCTCGGCCCTCTCGACCGTGACCTTGAGCTTGCGCCGGGCGTCGGCCACCTCCCCGTCGCTGTAGCCGGTGGAAGACACCGTCGCCCACTTCTTGCGCGGGCCATCCAGCGGGATGCGTGACAAGATTTCGTTCATCTCCGCCTTGTCGATCTTCTGGGCGAAGGGGGTGGCGAAATTGGCGCCGATCACGGTCAGCGCCGGGCAGAGGTATTCGTCGACGAACTTGGTCCAGACGCGCATCCGCGCCCGCCAATAGGGATCGTCGGGCCGGAGCGGGACCTCAGGGAAGACGTCCTCGATGTATTCGTTGATCACCGTGGACTCGATGACCACCCTGCCGTCGTGGACCAGCACCGGGACCTGGCCGTCCGGATTGATCTTCAGGAACCAGTCCGAATACTGCTCCCAGCGGCGGCCTTCGAGATTGAGCTGGCGGCTGGTGAACTCGACCCCCTTCTCCGACAGCGCGATCAGCGGCTTCATCGAATTGGCCGCCGGCTCGAAGTGATAGAGCTCCAGCACCCTGCGCCTCCCATGTTTCTTTGGAAGGCGACCTTACAACCGCCGCGCAGGAAGGCCAGGCGGTTGCGCGACCGACGCCCAGGTCCGATGCTGGGGCGAGACATTGTCTATTCGGGAGTTCGCCATGGCCGCCGACATCCGCAAGGTGACGCAGAGCTTCTCGGTCGCGCCGCAGATCGAGCCTGAGGACGTGGCGACCGCCAAGGCCCAGGGCTTCGTCAAGCTGATCAACAACCGTCCCGACGGCGAGGTCCCCGGCCAGCCGACCAGCGACCAGATGGAGGCCGCCGCGCGCGCCGCGGGACTCGACTATGTGCACATCCCCTTCGCGGGGCGACCGACGCCCGAGCAGGCGGAGGCGGTGGCGCGGGAGGCCGAAGGTGCGGGCGGGCCGGTGCTGGCCTTCTGCCGCTCGGGCACGCGCTCGATCACCGCCTGGTCGCTCGGCCAGGCCATGGCCGGCCTCCGTGCGCCGACGGAGCTGGTCGAGCTCGCGGCCGGAGCAGGTTACGACCTTTCGCCGATCCTCGGCGGCTAGGAGCCGATCAGGACCCGGGCGGCGGTTGGGGTCGCCGCCAACTCCGGGTGGCAGCTGGTCAGCATGAGGAGGCCCTGTAGCGCGATGAGACAGAGCAGCGCTGCGGCCGCCCTCTGGAGCCGTTTCGAGACGAAAATCGCGATGTCGCCGGCCATGACCCGCTCTCCCAGGTGCTTTCAAGAGCCGACAGCGCAAGCTCCGGGCCGCCGGCGGCCATGATCCCCTTCGTGCGACAGATGACCTTCGCCTATGGCGAGTCAGCCCAGGTCTCGCCCCTGATCCGGCGGGTGATCGCGAACAATCCCGGCCCCTTCACCTTCACCGGCACCGGGACCTATCTGGTCGGTTCGGGCGAGGTCGCGGTCATCGATCCCGGCCCTGACGATCCCGCGCACCTGGCCGCCCTGATGCGCGCCCTCGACGGCGAGCGGGTGACCGCGATCCTGACCACCCACACCCACCTGGACCATTCGCCGTTGGCGGCCCCTCTCGCCAGGGCGACCGGCGCACAGATCCACGGCCTTCCGGCGCCTCGCATCGAAGAGGCGGCGATCCGTCTCGACGAGGGGCACGACCGCGGCTTCCGGCCCGACGCGCCGGCGGCGGACGGCGACCGGCTCTCGGGGCCCGGCTGGACGCTCGAAGTCCTGGCGACCCCCGGCCACGCCTCCAACCACCTCTGCTACGCCCTGCTGGAGGAGAACGCCCTGTTCTCGGGCGATCACGTGATGGGCTGGTCCACGACGGTGGTCAGCCCGCCCGACGGAGACATGGCCGACTATCTGGCGAGCCTCGACCGGGTGGCCGCGCGAGGATTCGCCACGCTCTGGCCGACCCACGGACCGCCGGTGACCGAGCCCGGGCCGTTCCTGGCCGCCTACAAGGCCCACCGGCTGGACCGCGAGGACCAGATCCTGGCCCAGGTCGCCCTGGGCCGCGCCCGTATCCAGGACATGGTCCGTGAGATCTACGCCGACGTCGATCCGCGGCTGCATCCGGCGGCCGCCCATTCGGTGTTGGCGCACCTGATCAAGCTCGCGCGCGAGGGTCGCGTGCGCAGCGACGCCCCGCCCGGACCTGCCGGGTCCTATTTTCCGGCCGAGGGCTGACCGCCGATCATCTGGACGAGGTCGCCGACCCGGCGGCAGTTGTCGCCGAAGTCCGAGAAGCCGCCGCGACTGACCGAGCGCACGTCGACGCGCGAACCGCCGGCCTCGGGCGTCACCCGGAGGGCCACGTCGTCCTTGAGGCCGAGCCAGAGACCTGTGGCCACCGCCTCCAACCGCCCGGCGCCGGGATTGTCGCTGAACAGGCCGAGCCCGCTGGAGAGCACGGCTGTCTTGGCGCGGGCGTAGCCCTCGGCCGGAGCCAGGGCCAGGTGGACGGGCTTTGCAGCCGGGCAGGTCTCGCCGTTCACCTCGGCGACGCGGCGGTTCATATAGGCGCCCGCGCCTGCCGGAACGAAGGGATCATCCTCGACCGGATAGGCGTCCGCTCCGCGTTCCCGCAGCAGGGCCGGGCTGAGCGCCAGGGGCTGGCTCCAGTCGGTCGCCACGTCGTGCACCGGGGGATAGCCCTCGCCCACCGACTTCAGCCACGCGATCGAGATCAGGGTGACCAGCGGCAAGGCGAGGCTGAAGGCGGCCCTGAGGCCGTACTTGCGGAAACCCGCGGCCACCGAGGCGAAGACCGCGAATATCCCGGCCAGCACCGCGATCAGGCCGAGCTTGGAGGGCCAGTCGAGGATCAGCTCGCCGACGCCGACGCGCCAGTCGATCAAGTCGAAACGAACGCCGAGTGCGCCCACCAGGATCATCAGCGCCGGCGCGAGCGCCAGCAGTGCCACGCCGTTCAGGAACAGCTCGGTGCGGCTCACCCGCCGCTTCGCCTTGCGCCGCTCGGCATGGGGCCGGCGGTCCAGCCTCAGGAACAGGCCCTGCTCCCGGTTCGGGACTTCAGTGGACGCCGGGACTGAGCGCGAGGGCGCGCCCAGCGACAGCGGCTCGAATTCCCCCGGGATCTCCACGGGCGCGGCTGGCGGTGACAGCTCGGGCTCCGGCTCGGGTTCGTGTTCGTGTTCGTGTTCGGGCTCGGGTTCGGGCGCAGGCGCCTCGTGGACCTCAGACTCGGCCGGGATGGCCTCGGCCGGGGCTTCCGCCTCCGGCGTCTCTTCGGGCTCGAGGGCGGGCTCAGGGGCGGGCTCGGAAATCGCTTCCGGCTCGGCGGGCGGCGGCTCCTCCTGGAATAGGGCCGGGACGGCGACGGCCGCGGCGGCCAGGACCGGAGCGGCGGCCACGGCTGGCTCCAGCGGCGCAGGTTCGGCCACGGGCGGCGGGGGCTCTGGAGGCGCGGCCTCTGGGGGCGCGGGCACGGGCGGCGGAGGCTCGGGCGCGGACGGCTCGGGCTGCGGGGCCGGGGGGTGAGGCGGGGACATCAGCTGCTCGAGACGTCGGCGCAGGGCGACCTTGTCGACGCGGCCGGCGGCGTCCAGCGGGAAGCCGTTGACGAACAGCAGTTCGCCCAGTTGCAGCCCGCCCAGCCGTTCGCCGAGGAACCGCAGGTATTCGGCCTTTCCGGCGAGGGCGCCGGGCTTGCGCTCCAGCACCAGGAAGGGGCCGTCCGCCGACATGCCCCTCGGCGGATCGATGGCGGCGGCGCGGGCGGTGGCCGGGTGCTCCAGGGCGGCCGCCTCTATCGGCCAGGAGGGGATCTGGGCGCCCGAAGCCGTCACCTGTTCGTCGGCCCGGCCCAGGAGGGCGACGCCCCCTTGCGGATCGACCGTGGCCAGGTCGCCGGTATCGATGCGCGTTGCGCCGTCCGGAAGGGAGATCATCGGCCCGCTGGCGGACAGGCGTCCGACGGCGATCCCGTCGTGCGGCCGCGGGCGGCCGTCCGCGTCCAGGAGCTCGAGCTCGACGCCGAACAGCGGCCGGAGTCCCAAGGGGCCGCGCGCGACGGCGGCGACGGCCGCCGCCTCCACGGCGCCCCAGGCCGACCAGACCTCGACCCCGAAACTGTCGCGCCACGCGCGGGCGAGGGCCTGCGGGCAGGGCTCTCCCGCGGCGATGACGCGCTTGATGGCGCTGGGCCGCCGGCCCTCGGCGCGGAACTGGTCGTGCAGGGCCTGCAGCTCGGCCGGCGAGCCGATGACGACGGTGACGCGTTCCCGGTCGGCGAGGATGCGCACCGACGGGGCGTCGGTCTTCTGGCCGGGCAGCACCAGGCGCGCGCCCGCGATAGGAACGGCGAAGAGGGCGCCGGCCGCGGCGCATCGCCAGAACGGGATCAGGACGAGCACGGCGTCCTCGGCGGTCAGGTCGAGCCCGCCCGAGCCCTGGGCGGCCAGGCCTTGCAGCACGCACGACTTGTGGCTCCAGAGGCCGGTCCTGGGCGCGGCGCCCGCGTCATGCGACAGGAGCGCCGGCGAGGTCTCCTCGGCGGGCGAGTCGATGAGCGGCCGTGCGGCCGACTCCATCAGGGCGTCCTGGCTGACCACGGCGTTCATCCGCGTCGCCAGACTCTGGCCCGCCTCACCCATGGCGATCACGCGGTCCAGCTGCGGCAGCTTCAACAGCGCCGGCTCGAGCGTCGCCAGCAGGTCGGGATCCACGAGCACGGCCTTGCCGCCATGGGCGCGGATCAGGGCCGCCGCCTGATCGGGCGCCAGGAGGGGGCTGATCGGGTGGCAGACCGCCCCCGTGGCCATGATCGCGTACCAGGCCTCGAGCTGGCGGGTCGAGCTCATGCCGATCACCGCCGCCACGTCGCCGCGGCCCAGCCCGTTCTCGGCCAGGGCGCCGGCGAGGCGATGCACGCGGGTCTCCACATGGACCCAATTGCTGCGGCGGGGGGCGCCTTCGAGGGCCGCGGTAACCACCTCGCCCTGGCCGTGGACCGAGGCGGCATGGCGCAGGATTCTGTCGACGGTCAGAGGCGAGCTTTGGATCAGACCCTGCATCGGTTCGGGACTCCTCCGCGCGACCCGTGCAAACGCCTTGCCGCGCAGCGGACGCTAGGCCCGCCAAGCGGGAGTATGGGTCAGGGAAACAGCGCCGTCACCGCCCAAGCCGCGGCTGGCCCCCGCCGGGCGAACACCGTCCGCTTGTGCAGCCGGAACCGCCCCGCCCGCCAGAACTCCATGGCCAAGGGCTCGACGCGGAAACCCGACCAGTGGAGCGGGCGGGGCGGCCTGCCGAGGGCGAACTTCAGCGCATAGGCGGCCACGGCCTTTTCCAGGGCATGGGGGTCGGGAAGCGGCTGGGACTGGGCCGAGGCCCAGGCCCCGATCTGGCTGTCCTTGGCGCGGGTGGCGAAATAGGCGTCGGCCTCCTGGTCCGAAACCTGGACGACGGTCCCGCGCACGCGCACCTGCCGGCGCAGGGATTTCCAGTGGAACAGCAGCGCGGCCCTGGGATTGGCCTTAAGCTCCACGCCCTTGGCGCTCTCCAGGTTGGTGTAGAAGACGAACCCGGTCTCGTCGAAACCCTTGAGCAGCACCGTGC
>CAZTMF010000051.1:0-12557 GCA_964614675.1 uncultured Caulobacteraceae bacterium
CGGGCCGGCCGTAGGATACCTTCGCCCGGGCCGCAGCAGACAGCAGAAGAGAAGAGCAAGATCCATGGCCAGCATCCCCAAGAAGATCCAGCCGCACATCGATTCCGCCTTTCCGGCGCATGTCTGCCTGGTCGGCAGCGTCCTGCCGGACGGCTACGCCCAGATCAGCCCGCGCGGCAGCGTGCAGGTCTATGACGACCAGCACATCTCGCTCTGGGAGCGGGGCCGGGGCTCGACCACGGACAGCACCAAGGACGGCACCAAGCTGACGGTGTTCTATTTCAACTACGAGCTGATGAGCCAAGGCGTGCTGCCGATCGCCGGCATCGCCCGCATCTACGGCACGGCCGAGATCCACAAGTCCGGCCCCGTCTACGACAAGGTCTGGGAACGGCTGATCCAGCCCGAGAAGGACCGCGACCCGGACAAGGGCGGCTGGGCCGTGCTGATCAAGGTCGACCACGTCTGGGACCTGCTCGACCAGCCGATCACCGACTAGCCGATTGACAGCTGCGGGCGTCCGCCCGAGGCATGGACCCATGTTTCACCGCGCCTCGCGGTGAGCCGCGGGAACTGAGTACCGTGGTGGATCGAACGTTCCGGGCATCGTCCGGGGCGTCGGTCCGCCGCGGGGCGCCGTCATCAGGGACGGAGCCATGACCCAGACCTCAGAACACCAGGACGCGACCCTCGAGCATTTCCGCGTGCACGGATGGATGCGCGTCCCTCGGGCGTTCAGCGCAGACCAGGCCGCCAGGATGCGGGACGTCGTCTGGACCGGCCTCGCCGACGCCGGCATCCGCCGCGACGCGCCATCGACCTGGACCATCGAGCGGCCGGCGAAACTCCAGGGCCTGAAGAGCCATCCGGCCTTCGAGGCCGTCGGCAGCCAGCATCTGCTCGCCACGGTCGACGCCCTCCTCGAGACCCGGGCCTACGAACGGCCAAAGACCTGGGGCGCCCTGTTCATCGCCTTCCCCAGCGAAGGCGAATGGGAAGTCCCGGCGAGCGGCTGGCACGCCGACGCCAACTACCGGAGCCAGCTGGAGCCGCCAAAGGGCGTGCAGATCCATTCCCTCTTCGGCGACATCCGTCCGCGCGGCGGCGCGACCCTGATCCTGTCCGGTTCCCACCGGCTCATCCACCAGTGGTTCGACGAGAACCCCGCGCCGGCGGGCGCCCGGAGCGCCGACATGCGGAAGCTGCTGCTGGGCCACCCTTACATTCGTGACCTTCACGCCGACGGCGATCTGGACACGCGCATCGCGCGCTTCATGGATCACGTGGAGGAGGTGGACGGCATACCGCTGCAGGTGATGGAGAACACGGGCGCCGCGGGAGACGTCATCCTGCTGCATCCCCTGCTGCTCCACGTCGCGTCGCGGAACACGGGCGCCGCGCCGCGATTCCTGCTCAGCGGCGGCGTCACGACGGACATGGCGGGCTGGGCCTGAGATCGGCGCGAGCCGGGCTTAGCCTCCGCCTAAGCGGCGTAAGGCGGCGCCAAGCTGCCGGATGGCCGCCCAGGACGGAGCTCCCGGACGTTCGCTTTCGAAGCCCAGGTCACCGCATCTACGGTGGTTCTACGGTGGCGAAGGTGGACGCCGGGCCCTACGCCGCCCCCTCCCGCGGCTCCTTCACGGCGAACATGATCAGGAGCCCGAGCAGGAGGAAGAACGCCCCCACCAGGACTGCTGGGCGCTGGGCGTGGAACAGGACGGTCACGATGCCGATGGCGATCGGCCCTACGAAAGATGTGGCCTGGCCTGACATTGAATAGATGCCGAAGAACTCGGTGAGCATCTCGCGCGGTGACAACTTGGCCATCATCGCCCGAGCGGTGACCAGGCCGCCAGTCACGAAGACTGCGATCGAACACTGAGTGACCAGGAAGACCTTGTCCGGCAGGGTCGGATAGAGCCCGCCGGTGGCCGTGGCGACCGGATCGATGTGGACGAAGAACTCCATGTCCGGCGTCACCGAGAAGAGCACCGCATTGCCGATCAGGCAGCCCAGCACGAACAGGATGGTGGCCCTCTTGGAGCCGATCCGGTCGTCCAGCCAGCCGGCGAACAGGCCCGCGAGCACGGCGACCACGCTGTTCGCCAGACCCTCGACCACCAACATCTTGGCGTTCCAGTGCAGGATTCCGGCGGCGAACACGCCGGTGAACAGCATCAGCGCGACGAAGCCCTCGTTGAAGGACATGCGCGAGATCAAGAAGACGCCAAGGTTCTTGTAATGGCCGATCTTGCCAACGGTGGCCCAGAGCTGGCGCAGCCCCTGGGAGATGGCGTTCGGGATGCTGTGACGGCTGGGTGGTGAGTCCGGGGTGAAGAAGAACAGGGGCAGGCCGAAGATCACGAAGCAGATCGCCGCCAGGATCCCCACGGCCCGCTCGGGCTGATGCGTAGCGCTGTCGAGCCCGAACAGCGGATGCGGGTTCCAGGACCAGGCGAGCAGGAAGAACAGGAAGGTCAGGATGCCCATCGCGTTGCCCAGGCTAAAGCCCAGCCCGCTCAGGAAGCCAAGCCTGCCGCGCGGGGCGATGTTGGGCAGCATGGCGTTACAGAAGACGAACCAGTATTCGAAGATGACCTGGGCGACGATCAACGGGACCATCACCTTGAGCAGGCTCGGCGTCGTACCCGGCGCGGCCCACCAGGTCGCGCACATGCAGGGAGCGCCGATGATGAGGCAGACAACCAGCCAGGGCTTACGTCGGCCGCCGGCGTCGGCGATGGCGCCCAGGACCGGAGCGGTGAGGGCGATGACCAGGGCGGCGGCTCCGGTCAGAAAGGCCCAGGCGGTCTGGCCCTTCGCCGGGTCGGTGATGACCACGGTCGAGAAATAGGCCGAGAAGACGAAGATATTGACCAGCACGTTGAACGGGCTGCGCGAGCCGTCGCACAGCGCCCAGCAGAACTGGGCGAGTTTGCTGGCTCCGGCATGCGGCCCGGCTGCGGCCTCGCGGGCGGCGGCTTCCGCGGGCGTCATCGGCCCGATCTCGACGGCGTCGACCATTGATTGGCCCTGTGTGTGCGTTTCCCTGCGGTCACTATCCGGGGCGGATCGTGGCCGCGCAAGGGCTCGCGCCAGCCGCCCTCAGAAGCTGGTCCGCCAGTTGGCCAGGACGCCCAGGCTCACCGGCTGGCCGGCGTAGTTGCCCTGGTCCCGGGCCGTCACCAGCTGCAGCTGGAAGAAGCCCAGACCGCTCCAGTTCCGGTCCATGCCGAGGCGCAGGTCGAGCTCGCGCCCGGAGGGGGCGGCGCTGAAGGTCCGGCGGGTGAAATAGAGCGGGTCCTCATAGGCGGCCGGCACGTCGGGCAGCACCGTGGAAAAGGCCCCGCGCTCGACACGGACGGGTTGGTCGAGATCGAGCTCGAAGTGGGTGCAGTCGGAGACCCGTCCGCCGCACTGGGTCCGGGCGGTGATGCGCCAGCTGGAGCTGATCAGAGGGGCCGCCTGACCCAGGAAGGCGCTCTCGGCGCGCGTGCGGCCAAGGCTCCCCTCCGCCGACAGCACCAGCCGGGGCGTCGCGGCGAAGTCGGTGTGGAAGGTGGCGAAGTCCGTATGCGCGGGCATTGAGAAGGCCGTGACGCCGGGCAGCAACGAGCCCAGAGGCCCTTCCGGTTCGTCCAGCCGCCCGAAGGAGGCCGAGGCCGACCAGCGCCTCCTGGCGACTCCGAGGGTGGCCAGGGCGTAGGTCGACGGCTGCAGCTGCATCAGGCCGTAGAACCGCTCCCGGCCGGAGGCCCCCATCTCGGTGGAGAGGCTGACGCCGTGCAGGTCGTAGGCGGCGCGCACGGCCTGGGTGGGATGGGCGAGGGAGGCGAAGGCGTTCCAGGACGCCGCCAGCTCGGGCGCCGGCGCCATGCCGTTCTGGCCCCGCCAGGCCTGGAAGCTGAAGCGGCCGGCGGTGATCTGCACATTGAGGTCGGTGCGATCCTGCCGCTCCTGCACCAGCCGCGCGGTCCCGCGCAGGAGCCCGAGGTCGGTCTGGGCCGCGCCCGCGGTGAAACTGAGGGCCACGCCCTTGCCGCCCACCGTCATCGCCGTCTCGCGCATGGCCGGGGTCACGGCCGAGCCGATCAGGGTCGGCCGGGCGCTGGGCAGGCCGCTGGCCAGGTTGATCTTGAACATCCGGCCGAAGCTGTCGAAGCCCACGGTTGTCAGGGCCTGGGTCCGGCTGAAGGCGTCGCCGAAGGCCGTTCCGACGCTGGCGCCCGCATAGGCCGTCGCTTCCGAGACCTTGGTCGCGGACTGGGGTACGCCCAGGGTCCCGATCGGCTGGAACGCCTTGGCCAGGTCGATCAGGCCGTTGCCGTAGATGGGGTCCACGCCCGGCGCGCCGAGGTCGTCGGCGGTCTGCTCCAGGATGCTGACCGCCTGCCTGCCCGTGAGGTTGGGGAAGGCCTGCAGCAGGAGGGCGATGGCCCCAGCGGCGGCGGGCGCCGCGAAGGAGGTGCCGGAGATCGTCCATTAGCTGACCCCGTTGCAGTTGGTGATCACATTGTCGCCGGGGGCGACGACATAGGCCGCTGCGGTGTTGCCGGCCTTGTTCGAGTAGCTGGTGATGGCGTTGTTTTCGTCGGTCGCACCGACGGCCAGGACCGACCCGACGAAACGGGGATCGACCGAATACTGGGCGGGGTAGTCCGGGCTCGAGTTGCTGTCGTTGCCGGACGCTACGGTGACCACCACCCCAGCGCCCACCGCCCGCGACAGGGCCTGCAGGAACAGGGGACTGTTCGGCTCGGCGCCGCCCACCGACAGGTTGATAATCTTGGCGCCGTGGGAGACCGCGTAGTCGATGCCGCGTCCGAGGTCGTCGTCGTCGAAGGTGCAGGTGTCCTTGGCCGTGTTGCTCGCTGAGCCGCAGGTTCCCGGCGAGTCCGCCCGGATGCTGAGGATGGTGGAGTCGTAGGCGACGCCGATCGTGCCCTGGCCGTTGAAGCGCGAGGCGATGACCCCGGCGATGAAGGTGGCGTGCTGGGACGTGCCGTTGGGCTCTCCCCGGCTTGCGATGATGTCGGTGGAGTCGGGCGAGATCGCGCCCGCCAGGTCGGGCGGGCTGGCGAAGACGCCGCTGTCGATCACCGCGACGGTGATGCCCTGACCCGTGCCGCCCAGATTGTAGGCCGCGCTCGCGTTGATCGCCGCCAGCCCATAGTTGCGGCGGTACTCCCCGCTCGTCGGGCTCGGCGGATTGATAGCAGGAGGCGGCGGAGGTGGGGGAGGAGGAGGCGGCGGTGGCGGCGGCGGCGGTGGGGCCGGCGGCGCGGGCGATGCACTCGATCCGCCGCCCCCGCCGCTGGCGCAGGCGGCCGTGGTGAGCACGAGGCCGAAGATCGCGCAGGCGGCGCCCAGACGCCGGAACGGAAGCGGCTTACGCATCGGCTTTCCCCCAGGAGGACGGCCGCCCCGCACGCCCTCGAAAAGTTCTACTTGGGGCTGAGGCTGCCCGCGCCCGCACCCCACGTCTACCGGCAATTTGCAGCCTCAGGCTTGATGCGGTGTTCACGCGGCGCGAAATCGGGACCATGTCCGAGCGCCGCCGCCTCGCCGACCTGGTCGACGCCAGCGCCCGCGTGGCGGTGTTCACCGGCGCGGGGATCTCCACCGAGTCCGGCATTCCCGATTTCCGCAGCCCCGGCGGGGTCTGGAGCCGGATGAAGCCGATAACCTATGACGAGTTCGTTTCCTCCGAGGACAAGCGGCGCGAGGCCTGGAGCCGCGCCTTCTCGGGGGTCATGGGCTGGACCGGCGCGCGGCCGAACGCCGGCCACTACGGCGTCGCGCGGCTGGTGGCGTCAGGCAAGGCGGCGGTGGTGATCACCCAGAACGTCGACAACCTGCACCAGGATTCCGGCGTGCCGCCCGAGCGACTGATCGAGCTGCACGGAAACGCCAGCTACGCCAGGTGCCTGAGCTGCGGCCTGAGGCACGAGCTCGAGGTCCTGAAGCAGAGCTTCCTCGGCCGGGGCGACATTCCCGCCTGCCGGGACTGCGGCGGCCTGGTGAAGAGCGCCACGATTTCCTTCGGCCAGGCCTTGCCCGTGGACGCCCTGGCGCGCGCCGACGCTGAAGCCCGCGCCTGCGACCTCTTCCTGGTGCTGGGTTCCTCGCTCCAGGTCTATCCTGCGGCCGGCCTGCCGCTCCAGGCCAAGCGGTCCGGCGCCATGCTGGCCATCGTCAACCGCGAGCCCACGCCTCAGGACGAAGCGGCTGACCTGGTGCTGCATGAACAGATCGGAGAGGTCATGGACGAGGTCGCGCCCCATGCCTGGGGGGTCTCGAGTCACTGAGGCCTTGGCGTATCCTTCTTCGCCCGCTTCGGTCCGCCGAAGTCGTGGGTCCAGCGGACGGCGATCTTGGCGCCGAGCTGATTGGAGAGGGTGGAGACCAGCGACAGGTGGCGCCTGACCCGCCAGTCGACCTCGGCGCTCGGCCCCTGGCGTCCTCCGCCGATGACCTCGAGATAGACGTTGTCGCCGATGTACTTGCCCCCCGCGACGGTGAGGCCCGAGGTCTGGTCGCCGCCGAAGGCCAGCCGGTCCAGGCCGGCGAACTGCCGGAGGCTCCCCAGCACGTCGAAGCCGCCGCCGCTGGCCAGGGCCGTGGCGGTCGAGGCCAGCTGGGCGGTCTGGGCGCCGGAAAGCTGCGAGGCCGAGCTGCCGAACAGCACCTGGGACAGGATCTCCGACTGGGGCAGGGACGGGGTCGAGGTCAGGGTGATCTGCGGCTTGGCCGCTGTGCCGGCGATCCGAACCGTCGCGCTGAGGCTCGGTCCATCCCAGGCGGCGCTGAGGTCCAGGCGGATCTGGTCGGCCGAATTGGCCAGGGTGATCTTGCCGCGTTCGTCGAAATCGAACCGCTTGCCGGCGAACTCGTAGCTGCCCTGATAGATGCGCGCCTCGCCGGTGAGCTGGGGCTTGGCGAAGGTGCCGGAGACACGGGCCTCCAGCGACAGCTCCGCGTCCAGTCCACGGCCCTTGACGTAGACGCCCCGCGCCGCCTTGAGGCCGATGTCGAGCGAGATCGGCGGGCCGTCGGGTTTCCCGGGCCTCAGCTGGCCGACGCCCTTTTGTTCGGGGAGCCCCCGCTCGATCACGTCGATCGAGACCACGCTGGGCCTCAGCTTGGCCTGGGCGTTGATCTCCGCGCGGTCGACGTCGAGCGCGCCTTCGACCTTCACCTTGCCGTCCGCGCCCCGGGTGAAGGTCGCCTGACCCGAGGCGGTCGCCTGCAGGTCGTCGTTGTCGATCAGGCGGAACTTGCGGAAGTTCAACTTCAGGTTCGAGCCGCCGCCGCGCTCCAGGCTGATGGTCCCCGAACCGTCGATCGTCCCGGTCTTCTCGTCCTTGGCGGTGAGGCTCTGCAGGGTGATCTGCCCCCGCTCGAGCGCGGCGCTGGCCTGAAGATTGGTCAACACCAGGCCCGAGGAATAGTCGTCCAGCCGGCCCCCGGTCACCGAGGCATGGCCCGTGATCAGCGGGTCGCCCAGGGTGCCCCCGAGGTCGGCGGTGAGCTTCACCTGGCCGCCAAGCTCGCGGTCGCCACCGTAGAACAGGTCCCAGAGCGGCTGAACCTCGCCATCCGCGACGACGTGGCCCTGCATGGGCCGGTTGCGCACGATGGCCAGCTGCAGCGGCGCGGCGGAGGCCTCGACCGGCAGCACGATCGACACGGTCGAGGTCAGGCCCTTGGCGCCGGAAGCCTGGGCGTCGACCGTCAGCCGGTCCGACTGGAGACCGGCCTTCACCTGGACGTTCACGGCGACATCGGCCGGGGCGTCGACGCTGCGGGCGCCTTTGAGCTCTGCGGTCATTGCGCCGCCCAGAGCGGGGCCCTTGCCCTGCAGGTTCACGTGCGCGTCCACCTTGCCGGTGAAGTCGGGATCGACGGCCTTGAGGTCGACGTCCTGCAGCACACTGACGAGCGACGCGCCGCCAGGGCCTTCGCGACCATCCAGGTCCAGCCGCCCGCCGCCGAGCGCGACCCGCAGCCGCGCGGAGCGGTCCTGGCCGGCGAGCCTCAGGGCGATGGGCTCCAGGGTGCGGAACTCCACCTGGCGGAAGTGGCCCGAGCCGTTGATCGAGGCCTGGATGACGCCGGCGGCCTGCTGGTAGGTCCCCGCGCCCTTGATCGACAGGGGCCCCTGGGGCGTGTCGGCGTCGGCCGCGAGCTGGAAGGGCAGGTTGGCGAGCGCGCCCGAGCCGGTCAGCCTGGCGCTGCGGATCATCAGTCCCTGGCCGCGGAAGCTGGCGTTCTGGGCCGAGAGGTCGACGAAGCCTTGGGGCGAGGGCCCATCGGTGATCCTCACCGTGCCGGCGACGCGACCCTGAGTCAGCACCGCGCCCGGACCGATGGTCAGCTGCAAGTTCGCCGTGGAGGGCGTCGCGCCTCTGAGGGATAGCGAGCCCGTCGCCTGCACCCCGGCCGCATTGGCGTCGAGCCCTGTCAGGTCGACGCCGCCTTGGGTCAGCTGGAACCCTGACTTGGCCCGGGCCGGGCCATAGTCGCTGTCGCCGGCCACGGCGATGTCCCCGGCCAGGCCCTGCGGTCCCTTGACGAAGGTCAGCCTCACATGGGCGCCAGTGAGCGGCAGGTCGGGGACGTCGATCTTGCCGAAGTCCGCGTCGAGCTCGGCCCTGGGCGCCTCGAATGTCCCGGTGATCGCGCCGCCGCCCGAGGCCTTGCCGTCGATCAGCACGGGCCCCACGCGGAAAGGCCCATCGGCATGCCAGCTGGTCTTCAGCGCCAGGGTCCCGCCGGCGCCGATCACGCCCTTGGCCTCGATCCCCGCCATGGAGCCGTCGATGGCGGCGTCGGCCAGCTCCACCGTCCCGCCGGCCAGGGCGGCGCGGAGCCTGAACTTCGGCGCCTCGCCCAGCAGCCGGTCGAGCTCGGCCATGCCGCTCCGGAATTTCTGGCCCTGGCCGTCGGCGGCGACCAGCCAGGGCTTGGCGGCGGCGCCCTGGCTCGCCGACCAGTGGAGGACGAGGCTTCCGGCGGTCCCCGGACGCGCGCGTTCCAGGCCCGAGACCGTGGCCGTCCCCTTGAAGCCGAGACCGCCGAGCAGCCCGACCGAGCCCGAGGCCGAGGCGACCACGCCCTGGCCCTTGAAGTCGGCCTTGCGGATCAAGATCCGGCCGTCCTTGAGACGAAGCAGGTCGAGCGACAGTTTCGGTCCCGGCCCGCCGATGCTGGCCAGCCAGGTCGAGCCTGACCCTCCGGCGCCGGCGAGGGTCGTCTGGGCGGTGAGCTCGCCCCCGCGGGCGCCCACCACGAGCGGCCCCGAAACGCTGGCCAGCTGGTAGCCGTCATAGGCGGCGTGTTCGATCTGGGCGGTCCCGAGGAAGCGCCAGGTGGCGGGCGCGCCGATCAGGAGGCCCTGGGCGGCCCCTGCGCCGAGGTGCGGGGGCTTGATGATGCGCGAGAGGTCGTTCACCCGCACCGCCAGCTTGAGCCCGGTCTTGGAGCTCAGCGTCGCGGGGTCAGCGGGCCCCTGGGCGGCCAAGACCAGGTTCTGGGCGCGAACCCTCACCGCCACCCCGTAGAGCCCGCCGGGTGCGCGCCGCCCCGCCGCCGCCACGATGGCGTTCGGCCCGAACATGCGCATGTAGCGGCGGGTCAGGCTCGAGGCGTCCAGCGACACTCGCCCGGCCACGATGCCGCCTTGCGAAGTCCAGTCGCCATGCGCCCACAGGGGCCGGGTCCCGCCGCTGACGAGATCGAGGTCCAGCCGCCCGGTCTGGCCGGTCGGAGCCCCGGTCGCATCGAGGTCGACGTTGAAGGGCCGGTCGGCGGGCAGGCCGAGGGCGCCCGCGAAGGCCCCGCCCTTGGCCTCCAGGGCCTTGGCGTGGACCATCAGAGGCCGCCCCGGCGTCACCTCGAAGCTGACCAGGAGGTAGTCGCCGAGATGGGTGAGGCTCGCCGCGCGGATCTCGCCCAGTTCGCCCTTGCTGGCGCGCGCCAGCTTCAGCCGGCCGGAGACGTCGTACAGTCCCTCGCGGGTGGAGAAGGCGGGCAGGGTCCTCAGGCGGAACTTCAGGTCCTTGACGTCCACCGAGACGGGCAGGCCGCGCGAGGGCGGTCCCTTGGGCGCGAGGCTCGGCCGGCGGATCACGGTCACCGAGGCGGCCCTCAGCTGCGAGACCTGCAGCCGGCGGTGCAGCAGGGCGCCATAGTCCCAGCCCAGGGCCAGGCCATCGGCCTCCAGCCAGACGCCGTGCTCGTCGGACACCGTGAGCCGGCGCACGGTGAAGTCCCGCCAGATGTCGCCGCCCAGGCCTTCGATCTTCAGCTTGCCGACTGGGCCCAGTCTCAGGCCCGAGACCCGGGCCTCGATCAGGAGCCGCGCCTGGGGCGTCAGCACGCCGTAGCGCACGACCCCCGCCACCACCGCCAGGAATAGCACCGCGATCCCGATAAAGGCCCCCGCCCACACCAGGGCCGAGCGCCGGTGTTTCCGCAACGCCGAGCGGACATTCGGTTCGGGCGAGGGGGCGGCCGGCTCGCTCAAAACGCCTGCCCGATGCTGATGTAGATCTGGAAGGGGCCGTCTCCAGCTCGCCGGTTGACCGGGAAGCCGATGTCCGCCCGGAGCGGCGCGAAGCCCAGATTGTAGCGCACTCCGAAGCCCGCCCCGACGCTGGGGGTCTTCAGGTCGAAATAGGGGTGCGGCCCCACCGAGCCCGCGTCCACGAACAGCACCCCACCGATCCGGTCGGTGAAGTTGTGTCGCGCTTCGATCGATCCCTCGATGAGCGACAGTCCCCCGATCGGCGTGTTGTCGGGGAAGCGCGGCCCGACGGCCTGATAGGCGTAACCCCGCACCGAGCCGCCGCCGCCGGCGTAGAAGCGGCGACCCGCCGGGATGTCGAAGGTCGAGGAGCCGGTGACGATCGAGCCCAGGTGCAGGCGGGCGGCCAGGACGGTGGAGGCGCGGGAGCCCAGGGGCAGATAGGCGCTCGCCTGGGCGTCCATCTTGGCCCACTCCAGGGTCCCCTGGCCGGCCCCAAGCGTGGGCTGCACGCTGCCGTCGAACTTCCAGCCTCGGACGGGGTCCAGGGGATCGTTGGAGTGGTCCAGGGACAGCCGGCCCAACAGGGTGAGAAGGGCCAGGCGCTGGCGCTTCTTGACGACCTGATCGCCCTGCAACATCGCCTCGTCGTCGTCGATGTAGTCGGCGGCGATGCCGACGGTGCGGAACGAAGTGGCGGTGAAGCGGCGCACCAGGTCGACGTGGGCCCCGAAGTCGCGCTCGGTATAGGCGGTGGTGTCGTCCTGGTAGGCGGTGACGCCCGGCTGCAGGGTGAAGAGCGGCCACGGATAGTCCGGCAGCGACAGGGTGGCGTCGAAGCGCTTCAGGATAGTGCCGAACTGGGCGTTGAAGCTGATGGTGTCGGCCCGTCCGAGCACGTTGTAGAGCGAGTAGAGGGCGTCGGCGGCCACACCCTCCCGGGTCGAATAGCTGCCGCCGAGCGACAGGCTGCTGCGCGGTCGGTCGGTCAGGCTGACGATCACCGGCCGGAGGCCGTCCGGCGTGGAGGTGGGTGCGAGCGCGACGTCCACGGCGTTGTAGACCCCGGTGTCCAGCAGCCGCCGCTCGAGCTCGGCCACCGCCTGGGGATCGTAGACCTGGCCTGACCGCCAGGGCCTCAGGCTGGCCACCCAGCGCGGGTTGGTGCGGCCCAGGGTCTTAACCTGCAGGCCGTCCAGCCTGACCTTGGCCTTGGCGTCGATGCGGAAAGTCGGCCTCACCGAGCGATCGGCGTGATCGACGACCACCTCCCGCTCGCCCGCCGCGGCGTCGGCGTAGCCGTCCTTCTGCAGAGCGGCGACGATGCGCCCCTCGGCGGCAAGCACGGCCGCGGCGCGTCCGGGCTCCTTCGGCTTGAAGCTCAGCGCCTTGACCGCGTCGGCTGTGGCGGCGGCGTCGGGCGTGGGCCCGCTCCAGGCCACCTTCGGATCGGCGATGGAGAAGCGTGGACCCGGATCGATGCGCACGACCGGCCGAGGCTTGTCGCCTTCGCTGATGTCGGGCGTCACCGTATAGTCGTAGTAGCCCTCCGACCGCAGCACCACGGCCGCATCGTCGGCGGCGCCCTGGGCGCGCTGGCGCGCCTCGAATCGGCCGTGAGGGGCGCGCTTGGTCGTGCCGATGTACTGCTGGATCGCCTGGCGGAGCGACTTGTCCTGGACGCCCTCCACGCTGGCGCGCGGCTCGTCGGCCAGCGCCGGTCCAGCGATGTCGGCGGCCGCGGCGATCACCACCGCGGCGACCCCCAGGCGAAGTCGTCCCACGCAGTCGTTCCCTGCTTCGCCCCGCTACGGTTGTTAGCCGTCATCGGGAGTCGTGTCACGGCTTCGGCTTGACCCGCACGGCAAGTTGCAGTGACTGCCACGCCGAGGTCGCTTGCGCGTTCTAGGGAGCGGCTGTCCCCATCCACAGCAGTTGAAGGCAGCATGGACAAGTCATCGCGCCAGCAGGCGGACGTGTTCGTGATCCTGGGCGCCACCGGCGACCTGGCGCGGCACATGCTGTTCCC
>CAZTMF010000052.1:0-12354 GCA_964614675.1 uncultured Caulobacteraceae bacterium
GAGCCTGGCCGGCTATGCCGACATCTTCCTCGAGAACGTCATGGCCTCGGGCGTCCTGCCACAGATCAGCGTGATCATGGGCCCCTGCGCCGGCGGGGACGTCTATTCGCCTGCCATGACCGACTTCATCTTCATGGTGAAGGACACCAGCTACATGTACGTGACCGGCCCTGACGTGGTGCGCGCGGTCACCCACGAGGAGGTCACCCACGAGGAACTGGGCGGGGCCAGGGTGCACGCGGGCCGCTCGGGCGTCGCCGACGGCGCCTTCGACAACGACCTGGAGGCGCTCAGCCAGGTGCGGCGTCTGGTGGACTTCCTGCCCCTGTCCTGTCGCGACAAGCCGCCGATCCGCCAGAGCTACGACGATCCAGAGCGCGAGGAGCCCTCGCTGGACACCCTGGTGCCCACCGACGCCGACAAGCCCTACGACATCAAGGAGCTGATCCTGAAGGTTGTGGACGAGGCCGACTTCTTCGAGATCTCGCCCGACTTCGCCAAGAACATCGTCACCGGCTTCGCCCGAATGGATGGTCAGCCGGTGGGGATCGTGGCCAACCAGCCCCTGGCGCTGGCCGGGGTGCTGGACATCGACGCCAGCCGCAAGGCGGCCCGCTTCGTGCGCTTCTGCGACGCGTTCGGGTTTCCGATCGTGACCTTCGTGGACGTGCCGGGCTTCATGCCGGGCACCCGCCAGGAGTACGGCGGACTGATCACGCACGGCGCCAAGCTATTGTTCGCCTATGCCGAGGCGACCGTGCCCAAGGTGACCCTGATCACCCGCAAGGCCTATGGCGGCGCCTATGACGTGATGAGCTCGAAGCACCTGCGCGGCGACGTGAACTACGCCTGGCCCACCGCCGAGATCGCGGTCATGGGGGCCAAGGGAGCGGTGGAGATCATCTTCCGCGAGGACGCCAAGGACCCGGAGAAGCTCAAGGCGAGGGAGGCCGAGTACAAGGCGAAGTTCGCCAACCCCTTCGTCGCAGCCTCGCTAGGCTACCTCGACGACGTGATCAGCCCGCGGGAGACGAGGAAACGCCTCGTGCGGGCGCTGAAGGGCCTGAGGACCAAGGAACTCAAGAACCCCTGGAAGAAGCACGACAATATTCCGCTGTAGACGGCCATGACGGCTGAGAAGCCCTGCCCTTTCTGCGCCATCGCGTCCGGCGAAGCCGAGGCGCATGTCGTCTTGGAGGACACCCAGACCATCGCCTTCCTGGACCGCAGCCCGCTGTTCATCGGGCATGTCCTGCTGATCCCCCGGGCGCACATCAGGACCATCTACGAGGCAGACGACGCCACGCTCGAGGCCATGGCGCGGACGGCCAAGCGGCTGGCGATCGCGGTGACCAAGGCGATGGCGGCGGACGGGATCTTCGTCGCCCAGAACAATGTGATCAGCCAGAGCGTCGAGCACCTGCACACCCACATCATCCCCCGCCGGAAAGGCGACGGCCTGTTCTCGCCCCGGGTGATCTGGAAACGGGTGCGTTACTGCGACCAGGCCCAGATGGCTGAGGTGGCGGCCGCGATCCGCGGCGCTCTGCCCTAGCCTCCTACCTCCCCGCTCGCAGAGCGGCGGAGGGGGAGGTAGCCCGACAGATGCGCGAGGCATCAAGGAACGCCCGTCCTGCCGCCTTCGTTTTCTCCGCAAGGGCCCTGCGCGGGCCGTCCAACGGAGGAATGAGCCATGGCCAGGGATGACGACTGGAGCGAGGAGCGCCGCTGGGAGGACTATCGCGAGGCGCAGCGCCGGCAGGATTACGGACGGGACCGGTCCCGCTATGGCTACGGCGACGACAACGAGCCACGTGTCGGCTACCGCGCCGCCCGCGAGGACGTCTGGTTCGAGACCCGCCGCCGCGAGCGCGAGGACGAGGCCCGTCGGCGCGCGCATCAGGAGGGCCACCCCTATCGGCCGTTCGGCGACACCGGGCCCACCGCCTATGGCGGCGCCTATTACGACAGCCCCTATGCCAGAGGACCGGGGTCGATGCCCCATGGCGCGGGCGCACCCTATGCCGGCATGGGCGGCTATGGCGCGGCCCGCACGGACTATGCGCCCCCGCGTTACGACACCGGTCGCTTCGGCGGCCCGCCGCAGGACGGTCGGCCCAGCGAGTCCCGCAGCTTCCTGGACAAGGCCGCCGACCAGGTGGCCTCGTGGTTCGGCGACCCCAGCGCCGAGCGCCGTGGGCACGAGGACGAGCTGCGCGCAAGCCACCGCGGCCGCGGTCCCAGGAGCTACAAGCGCTCAGACGCCCGCATCCAGGAGGACATCAACGACCGCCTGACCGAGGACGCCTATCTCGACGCCACCGACATCGAGGTGACGGTCACCGGCGGCGAGGTGGTCCTGTCGGGCATCGTCCCCAGCCGCGAGGGCAAGCGCCGGGCCGAGCGTCTGGCAGAGGAGGTCTCGGGCGTCGGCGACGTGCAGAACAACCTGCGTCTCCGGCGGTCCGACGCCGCCGAGACCCTCAGCGACACACCGCCGGGTGGGACGATGTAGCTCTGGGAGCGCGATGGCCCGGCTCGACCGGGCCATCCGAGCCGAGGCCCGGTTAGCCCAGCATCGCCTGGCGCGGCGAGCGGCGGGCGACGGCAAGCTCGTCGCCGTCGTAACGGTCGTCGCTCAGGGCCTGGGGCTGACCGGCCTTGCCGGGCCAGCGATAGAAGATGTGGTCGCCGATCTGGGCGGTCTTCACCAGGGTGTCGTTCCAGTACGGATCGATCTTCCAGGTGTGGTAGTGCGTGGCTGTGCCCACGGCCGCCACGACATAGCCGCTGAGGGCGTCGATCGCGATCTTCTCGGCGCTGGCGATCTCGTCCTCGGTGGGAGGCCGCCGCCACAGCGAGCCGTCGCAGACGAAGGAGAACTGGCAGCCCGTGCGGCGGCGCCAGCCCTCGTAGACCACCCCGCAGACCGTGCCCGGGAAATTGCGGTCGCGCACGCGGTTCAGGACGACCTGGGCGACGGCCCGCTGGCCCTCGACCGGCTGGAATCCGGCCTCGTAATAGATCGCCTGGGCCAGGCAGTGGGTCGCCTGCTGCGCGTCGGCAGGGTCCTTGGCGTGGAGGACGAAAGGCGGCGCGACCGGGATCTCGGGCTGCTTGGCCAACGCGCCGGGTTCGATGGGCGCGCTCCCGAAGGGCATCGCGGAGCGGGCCAGGCTGTGCAGGACACCCAGCGGGCAAGCGGCCACGACTGCGGCCGTCAGGCCCGCAAGCACGAAATGAGGCAGGCCCCATCCGGGCCGCAAGGCAACATTCATTTCAAGTCCCGGCTGCGCCAAGTGCAAGCTTGGCGGTTGACGCCCAGCGCCTCTCGATGAAAGGCGCACCCGGTTGGCGAGACCGTTCAGACCGCGCGTCCGCGTCCGGGTTGCTGGCTATCTATCTGCGTTCAGCCGGCATTGCTCTGCGACATCGGGCCACCAAAGCCAAACTTTGCTCAGCTTTGCTTTAATATTCGCCCTCAATACTCAAGCTTCAATGGGTCGAAAAGCTTCGACCTGGGCCGAGCTTGGCCTTGATCTCTTCGAACTCGGCGTTGGCGGCCTCGAACAGGCCGTTGATCCTGAGGGCGCAGCCGCGCACGGCGTCCAGACTCAGGGCGGCGAGGGCCTCGGCGCTGGCGATGCGCTCCTCGGCGGTGGCGTCAGGACCGGCGGCGTCGAAGGCGGCGACCTTGCCGCTCTCGTCGCCAATGATCCGCACGGCCTCGGCGAAGGCGGCCATGCGTCCGTGCAGCTTCAGGAGCTCCCGCTGGATCTCGTCCTGGTTCTCATCGGCCATGACCTGAGCCTTTCCTGCCTCCGGCCTTATGGACCGACGCCGGCCGGCGCCCAAGCCTGGACGGCTGGGCGCGCCGGCCTCTAAGCTCGGCCGCATGTTCAGAGCATTGTGCATGGCGGTGCTGGCCGCCGCAGCGCTGGCGACCGCCCCTGCCGGAGCCCAGTCGCTCTATTCGCCGCCCGAGGGCGACTTCCAGGTCGCCTTCCCCGACGCCCCGTCGGTGCAGTCCCGGCCCGCCAACCGCTCCAAGGACATCGCCGCCCGCCGCTACGTGGTCCAGCAGCCCAGCCGGGCGATGATCGTGGCCATCGACGACTATCCGCAGGGCAATCTGCCGGCCGCCGCCAACGCCGCGGTCTACGAGCGCATGCTGCGCAACCGCGCCGACGACGAGGAGGGACGGCTGCTCGACACCAAGGCCGCGCGCCTGGCGGGACGGCCGTGTCTGGAGGGTTCGATCGAGACCAAGGGCGGCGCCCTGGAGATCGTGCGCATCCTCTTGATCGGCGACCGGGTGTGGGAGCTGACCTACGCCGTGCCCGAGGGGATCGATCCCGCCGGGGGCGACAGCGCCTTCTTCGGCTCGTTCAGGATTACGAAGAGCTCCTGACGGGCAGCATTCGCCTGACGCCCATGACCAGGAGGGTCATTCCGGTGATGGCGATCAGGATCCAGGTGACGCCCGCGCCCGAGCTGCTGGCCACCAGCGCCAGGAGGAAGGGCGAGAACAGTGTCCAGGCCGGCGGGGCCAGAAGGCCGAGGCCGGCGAAGATCATCAGGACGCCAATGACGACACGCCTTTGCATGCGACGCCTCCTCACAATACTCTCGGCGCCGCCCCGGCCGGGGACAACCCCCGCGGCCGTGCCGCCGCCCGTACAGAGGCCCTTCGCCCGGGGAATGGGCGCCAAGCCTGCGAACCAAGCAGGAACCTGCCGCCGCCCGAGGCGGTCCGGCCGCATCCGGAGGCGGCCGTGACGCGCTGGGTGGCTCTCCTGCGCGGCGTCAATGTCGGCGGCAATAAGGGCGTGCCGATGTCGGAGTTGAAAGCCGTGGCTACGGAGCTTTCCCTCGGGGATCCGCGCACGCTGTTGCAGAGCGGAAACCTAGTGTTCTCGGCGGATGACCAGAATCCGGCCGAACTGGAACGCCGGCTCGAGGCGGCCATCGCCGAAAGGATCGGGGTGAAGACCGAGGTCTGCCTCCGCACCGCTGCGGAATGGAGGCGGTTGGTGAAGGCCAACCCGTTCCCCGAGGCCGCGAAGGAAGACCCATCGCATCTACTGCTGATCGCCTTCAAGTCGCCTCCCCATTCGGACGCGCCAGAGGTCCTGGGTGCTGTCTACGATGGTCCCGAGCAGGTGCGGGTGGCCGAGGGCCACGCCTATATCGTCTATCCGGAGGGCGTCGGACGCTCGAAGCTGACGCCGGCCCTTCTGGGCAGGCATCTCGGTCAAGGCACGGCGCGCAACTGGAACACCGTGCTCAAACTGAAGGATATGCTGGCCGAGCCGACCTAACGCAAAGGTCGACGCCCGAGGCGCGGCCGGTGCGAAAATCGGCGGGTCTAATGCCGCCGCGGCTCGCCCTTGGCGCTTTCCTGGCGGGCGCGCTCCAACTCCGCGCCTTCGGGCCCCTCCAAGGCGTCCTCGGCTTCCTTGGCCTTCTGCGCGATCTTGCCTACGTCCTTGGCGAACTCGTGCTGGGCCTTCTGATAGCGCTTGGCCGAGACGTAATCGCCTTCGCCCTGCACCTGATCTGTCTTGGGCGTGTCGGAACCGGCCATCTGAGCCTCCATCACCACCCGCCAAACACGCGGGTCGTCTCGTGGAACACGGCCCGGCGGCTCAGGTTCCGGACCGGCGCGGCCACAGACACGCCGATGTGATGCATCCGGGCGACACCTGACCGGAATGCGGCAAAGCCTGTTCTCCGCACGGGAACGCGGCGCGACCCCCACGCGTATTAGCCCCGCAAGCTGCGCGCCCCGCCGGCGGTCGAGAACGCCGTGGCGAGGTCCAGTCTGGAGGTGTGCCTGATGTCAGCGTCCCACTTGAATCTGGTCGATCTCTCGAAGGACGACAGCGAAGTCTACGTCGTGGGCAAAGGGCCCGAAACCCGCGCCGAACGCATCAGGCGGATGCAGTCGAACGCCAAGGCCCTGGCCCGCGAGCAGATCGCGGCCATGACCGAGGCGATGCTGGAGGTCGCCAGGATGGCTGACGAGGTGGCCACCGGCGGCGACGCCTATCCGGTCGGCGTGCGCGAAATGGCCAGCCGGCTGAAGGCGGACCTGGAAAACCAGGCCAAGTCGGTCGAGGCTCTGATCAACCGGCTCTAGACGATCCGGTCGAGCACCTGGATCTGCGGCGGCCCGGCCGCCACGTCCTTGGCGCCGCCCTGGCGGTTCTGGAAGTTCTGCATGTGGGTCGCGACCGCCGCTTCGTCGGCGTAGGTCTCGAGCGCGTAGTAGAGTTCGGGATCCTCGCGGCTGCGGCTCAGGGTGTACATGAGCGTGCCCGGCTCGGTCTTCTTGACCTGTTCGGCATAGGCCTTGAAGTCGGCTTCCAGCTCCGGGCCCTTGCCGGGCGCGGCCCTGACCGTGGCGATCACCGTGATCATGAGCGTCTCTCTCCCCTCGCTTTGATGCGGGGCGAGTGCTAGCGCCCGGACGAGGGCGAGGCAACGCGGGAAGGGCGAATGATCAAGCTGGGAGGCCGCACGGCCATCGTCACCGGCTCCAGCTCGGGCATGGGCGCCGAGATCGCCAAGGCGCTGGCGGCCGAGGGCATGAGCGTCATGCTGGCCGCCCGGCGAACCGAGCGGCTGGAGGCCATCGCCGGCGAGATCGTCGCCGCAGGCGGCAAGGCCTTCGTCCACGCCGCCGACTGCACCCTGGAAGACGAGGTCGAGACCCTGTTCCGGGCGGCCGACGAGCGGCTGGGCCGCATCGACCTGCTGGTCAATTCCACCGGCGTTCCCCAGGCCACCCCGATCGATCAGATGAGCCTGGACGAATGGCGCACGGTGATCGACGCCAACCTGACCTCGGTGTTCCTGGCCAGCCGCGAGGCCTTGAAGCGGATGAAGGCGCAGGGCCGTGGGCGGATCGTCTCGATCGGGTAGGTGGCGTCCCAGTCGCCGCGGCTGCATGCCGCCGCCTATGTCGCCGCCAAGTATGGCCTGGACGGCCTGACCCGCTCGCTGGCCCTGGAGGGTCGCGACCACGGCGTCGCCGCCTCCGTGCTGCACCCCGGCTTCACCGTCACCGGCTTCGGGCCGGACGCGGATGGCAAGCCTGGACGCAACGCCATGGACCCGCGCGACATCGCCCAGATCGTGGTGCTGATGGCCTCCATGCCTGACGAGCACAATCTGCTGGAAGCCCTCGTCCTGCCTCTGGGCATGCCGTTCCTCGGCCGCGGCTGACAGGGCGCCCCGCCGCCTCTTGCGGGCTCATTGGCGGCATGCCTTGTTGCGCCGGACGTGGCGAGGGGTGCGTTCATGCGTGGATGGCTTGCGGCTCTGGCGTGCGCGGTGGTGTTCGCCGGTAGCGCGGCGTCAGGCGCTCCGGGTTCGGACGAGCTCCAGCTCGGGCCGGCGCTCGACGCGGAGATCCACCCCGCCGACATCGGACTGTGGCTCCAGCACATGAGCGCCGAGCCCAACAATGTCGGCTCCCCTCACGACAAGGCCAACGCCGAGTGGCAGCTGGCCCAGTTCAAGGCGTTCGGCTGGCAGGCCCGCATCGAGACCTTCGACGTCTACTATGGGACCCCGGTCGCCGAGACGCTGGAGTTGATTGGCCCCCAGCCTTTCAAGGCCGCCCTGCGCGAGCCGGCCATCCCCGGCGACTCAACCTCCATCTCCGCCGAGCGCGGCCTGCCCGCCTATCTGCTCTACCAGAGCGACGGCGAGGCGACCGCGCCGCTCGTCTACGTCAACTTCGGCATGCCCGATGACTACAAGGCGCTGCAGCGCATGGGAGTCAGCGTGGCCGGCAAGATCGTCATCGCCCGTTACGGCGGCGGCTGGCGCGGACTGAAGGTGCTGCTGGCCCAGGACCACGGCGCGATCGGCTGCATCATCTATTCGGATCCCCGTGACGACGGCTACGCGGTCGACGCCGTCTATCCTGACGGGCCGGCGCGGCCGCCGGGCGGCATCCAGCGCGGATCGGTGGCCGACATGACCATCTATCCAGGCGACCCACTGACGCCCGGGATCGGCGCCACGCCCAAGGCCAAGCGGATCCAGCCGCCGCAGGCGCCCACCCTGATGAAGATCCCGGCCCTGCCGATCTCCTACGCCGACGCCGAACCGCTGCTGAGATCCCTGAACGGGCAGGCGGTCCCCGCGGCCTGGCGCGGCGGCCTGCCGATCACCTACCGCACCGGACCCAGCCAGGCCCTGGTCCACCTGGCGGTGATGTCCGACTGGGGCCTGAAGACCATCTACGACGTGATCGCAACCTTGCCCGGCGCCGTCTGGCCCGACCAGTGGGTGGTGCGCGGCAACCATCACGACGGCTGGGTCTACGGCGCCTCCGATCCCCTGTCGGGGCAGTCGGCGCTGATGGCCGAGGCCAAGGCGCTGGGCGCGCTCTACGCCAAGGGCTGGCGGCCCAAGCGGACGATCGTCTACGCCAGCTGGGACGCCGAGGAGCCGATGACGGTGGGATCGACCGAGTGGGCCGAGGCCCACGCGGCCGAACTGCAGAAAAAGGCCATCGTCTACGTCAATTCCGACACCAACGGGCGCGGGCTGCTGCGCATGAGCGGCAGCCACGACTTCGAGCACATGGCCAGCCTGGTCTCCACCCAGGTCACCGATCCGGAGACGGGCGTCTCGGTCGACGCGCGCCGGCGCGCGGCCCTGCGGGTCGCCGCCAGCGAGGGCGCGGGAGGCCCCGACGCCAAGAGCGACGCCGCGGCCGCCGCCGATCCGGCCAAGGACGTGCCCATAGGCGCTCCCGGCGCGGGCTCGGACTTCTCCGTCTTCGTCCACCATCTGGGGGTGCCGACCCTGGACGTGGAGTATGGCGGCGAGGGCTCCTCGGCCGGGGTCTACCACTCGGCCTACGATACCTTCGAGCACCACAGCCGCTGGGTCGACCCGGGTTTCGTGTATGACGCCCTCCTGGCCAAGACCGTGGGGCGGCTGGTGATCCGACTGGCCGACGCCGACCTTCCCCAGCAGCAGGCGACCGACTTCGCCGACACGGTGTCCGGCTATCTCGACGAGATCCGGCGGCTCGAGACCACCAGGCGCACCGAAGCCGAATCCCAGAGCGCGCTTCTGGCCGCGGGGGCCTATCGCCTGGCCGCCGATCCGACGAAGGCCAACGGGCCGCCCCTGGCGCTGCCAACCGTCCCGCACATCGACCTCGCCCCGCTGTCGGACGCCGTCCAGCGCCTGAAGCGCAGCGCCACGGCCTATGACGCCGCCATCGCCGCCCATGGCGAGCACCTGCCGGCCGATCAGCTCGCCAAGTTGCAGGGCCTGATGCAGAGCATCGACCAGACCCTGGCCATCGACACCGGCCTGCCGGGTCGGCCGTGGTACCGCAACCTCGTCTATGCCGCAGGCCGCTTCACCGGCTACGGCGCCAAGACCCTGCCGGGCGTACGCGAGGCCATCGAGGAGGGCCGCTGGGCCGACGCCGACCACTATTCGGGCCTGACCGCCGGGGTGCTGAACGCCTATTCCGACCGGCTGGACCAGGCGACCAGGGTGCTGAACGGGGGCTGAAGCTCGGCCGCCACATTACAGGACGTTTAGTTGACAGTTGTCGCGCGACACTTGTAGCGTCCTTCTCCCGATGGGAGGCGCGCTGCGATGGCGGATCCGTCCGACGCCGAATTCGACGTCCTGAAGCTGTTCTGGCGCGATGGGCCGCTGAACGCCCGCGAGGTGCACGAGCGCATCGGGCCGCAGCTCGGCTGGGCGCCCTCCACCATCCGCACGGTGCTCGAGCGTATGTGCGCGAAGGGCCTGCTCGAACGCCGCGAACGCGGCGGCGTGGCCATCTTCGCCGCCTGCGAAAGCAAGGTCGACGTGGTCGGACGGGCGCTCACCAAGTTCGCGAGGCGGGTGCTGGAGATAGACGGTCCGCTGAGCGCCCAGGCCTTTACCGGCAGTCAGCTCCTGAACCCCGATGAGATCGCCGAACTGCAGGCGATCCTCGACACCGACGCCGCCAATTCCACCGACGGGGATCCGTCATGAGCCAGGTCCTGCTCATCGCGCTCGCCGCTTCGATCCCCCTTGCCGCCCTGAGCCTGTTCGCCGCCTGGACGGTCGAAGCCATGGGCGCGGACGTCCGGCTGAGGCTCTGCGCCTGGACCGCGGCGCTGCTGCTGCCCGCCGTCCCGGCGCCGGCCATGCTGGCGATCCACGCCTTGAACATCCCCTCACCCTTCGCCGCGTCGGAGCCCAGGACTGAGCCCGTCGTCATGCTGATCGAGCCGACGGCCCAGCTCGCCCCGGCGCCGGCGCCCAGGCCGGCTTCCAAGCTGCCGATCGCCGCCCTGCTGCTCGGCCTCGCGGGGGCCGGCGCGGCCCTGCGGCTCGGCCAGCTGGCGCTGGGCCTCCGGCGCGTGGCGCGGCTGAAGGCCGGCTCGCAAGCCATCTCCGATCCCGAACTCGCTGCGCGACTCGGCCGCGGCGTGCGCCTGGCGGACACCGAGACGCCGGTCCTCGCCGGCCTGAAGCGTCCGACCATCCTACTGCCCCGGCGGCTGCTGGACGGGCTTTCGCCCGAGCAGGCCGCCTTCGTCTGCGCGCACGAGCGCGCCCACCTCGCCGCCGGCGATCACCTCTCTCACCTCATGGAGGAGACCATGGTCCGCGTGTTCTGGTTCAACCCGTTCATGGCGGCGGCGCGCGAACGCCTGGCCGCCGCCCGCGAAGAGGCCTGCGACGCCCGCGCGCTGCACGGCTGCGACAGCGCCCGCCGCCGCGCCTACGCCCAGACCCTGATCGCCGCCCTGAAGCTCGCCGGCCCGGCCGAGCCGGTCGCCGCTTTCACCGGCTTCCGTCGCCGCGGCGCCGAGCGGCGCCTGAAAGCGATCCTCAAGCCCACGGGCCCCGGCTCCTCGCGCGCTTTCGCCGCCGCCATTCTTGCCGGCCTTGGGCTGACCGCTGTGGTGGGCGGATTCTCCCTGGCCGCCGCGGCGGAGCCTCCCGCACCCGTCGCGTCCCAGCCCCTTCCGCCGCCTCCGCCTGTCCCTCCAGCTCCGTCGGCCGACGCCGCCCCACCGGCGCCTCCGGCTCCGGCGCCGCATATCCAATCCATCATCGTGACGCGGCACGGGCCGCACGGCGCGCCGGTTGACCACGCCATGGTCTGGGACGGCAAGGACTGGAAGGACATGTCCAAGCTGACGCCCGAAGAGCGCGCCAGGATGCAGGCCGAGATGGACAGGGCCCATGCCGAGATGGCCAAACACGGCGAGTGGATGGCCAATGTGCATCCCCTTTCCGCCGAGGATCAGGAGAAGATCCACCAGCAGGTCGAGGACGCGATGAAGGTGGCGCACGAGGCGATGGGCAAGGTGCGTCCCCTGACCGCCGAAGAGCAGGCGAAGATCCACAAACAGGTCGAGGAGGCGATGACCCAGGCCCACCAAGCCATGCAGCTCGCCCAGAGCGACGGACGCGTGCTGATGCGCTGCAAGCTGGGACCGGACGGCAAGGCCCAGGACTGCGTCAAGGCGTTCCCGGGACCCGTCATGAGGTTCGAGCTCAAGCGGATGGGGCCGGACGGCGCTCCCCTGCCGCCCATGCCTCCGATGCCGGGGGTCGCTCCGCCCCCGCCTCTCCTGCCGCCACCGCCTGCGGTGGGCTAGTCAGACGCTAGACCGCCGTGCCGCCCACGGTCAGGCCGGTCAGCTTCAGGCTGGGCTGGCCGACGCCGACGGGGACGCCCTGGCCGGCCTTGCCGCAGACGCCGATGCCGGGATCGAAGCAGAAGTCGTCGCCGATCATGGTGACCCGGGTCAGGGCCGAGGGGCCGTCCCCGATCAGGGTGGCGCCCTTCACCGGAGCGGCGATCTTGCCGTCCTCGATCAGGTAGGCCTCGGTGCACTGGAACACGAACTTGCCGTTGGTGATGTCCACCTGGCCGCCGCCGAAGTTGGCGCAGTAGAGGCCCCGCTGGGTCGAGGAGATCATCTCCTCGCGATTGGACTCGCCGGCCAGCATGCCGGTGTTGGTCATCCGGGGCAGCGGCATGTGGGCGTAGGACTGCCGCCGGCCGTTTCCGGTGGGCTGGGTCCCCATCAGCCGGGCGCTCATGCGGTCGTGCATGTAGCCGACCAGAATCCCGTCCTCGATCAGGATGGTGCGGCTGGTGGGCGTGCCCTCGTCGTCGATGGTCAGGGAGCCCCGCCGGCCGGCGATGTGGCCATCATCGAACACGGTCACGCCCGGGGCGGCCACCCGCTCGCCGATGCGCCCCGAGAAGGCCGATGTGCCCTTGCGGTTGAAGTCCCCTTCCAGGCCGTGGCCCACCGCCTCGTGCAGCAGGACGCCGTTCCAGCCGGGGCCCAG
>CAZTMF010000053.1:0-12300 GCA_964614675.1 uncultured Caulobacteraceae bacterium
CGTCCTCGAAGAAGGCCATGGTCACGCCCTGCATCACCCGGGTCAGGAAGTCCCAGAGCAGCACCGCGCCCAGCAGCGCCGGGACGAGGTGGAAGCCGGGCGAGGCGATCCCCGACAGGTACCGGGTGATGAAGCCCCAGAGCACGATGTCGATGGCCACCCAGGCGAACAGCGGCAGGACGCGCGCGGGGCTGCCCCTCAGCAGATACCCCTGGCGCAGGACGATGGCGAAGGTGCGCCTTAGGTTCATGACGCAGGTTTCTCCCCCGCCAGGGTCTCGTTGGCGACGGTGACGAACAGGTCCTCGAGGCTCGACGCCCCGTGCGCGCGCACCAGGGCCTCGGGCTCGCCCTGCAGCAGGATGCGGCCGCGCGAGATGAACAGCACCCGGTCGCAGACTTCGGCGACCTCGTACATGTTGTGGCTGGTCCAGAGGACGCCGCCGCCGCCGTCGGAGGCGATGCGCTGGATGTGGGCCCGGATCTCGCGCGCCGTGGCCGGGTCGATCGAGGCGGTGGGCTCGTCGAGCAGCAGCAGCCGCGGGCGGTTCAGCATGGCCTTGGCGAGGGAGACCCGGGTCTGCTCGCCGGAGGACAGCAGCCCGCACTTGGTCCTGGCGAAGCGCTCGAGGTCGAATTCCTGGAGCAGGCTTGCGATGCGCTCGCCGAGCCTCGGCACGTCGTAGATCAGGCCGAAGATCCGCAGGTTCTGCTCGACCGTCAGGTTGCCCGGCAGGGGCGCATAGACCGCCGCGAAATTGGTTCTGGAGAGCGCCTGGCTGCGGCTCCTGGCCACGTCCAGCCCCTCGATCACGACGCGGCCCGAGGTCGGCTGCAGCACGCCCAGCACCATGTTGATGATGGTGGTCTTGCCCGCGCCATTGGGACCCACAAGGCCGACGATCTCGCCCGGGCGCACCTCGAAGGAGACGCCGTCGACGGCCTTGAGCGCGCCGTAGCTCTTGCAGAGCTGGGTGGTCTCGAGGATCGCAGACTCGGGAGCGGAGGTCACCGCCAAGTCCTAGCCGGCCGCCAAGGCGCTCTCAATGGCGGTGACGCCCGGCCCGATGATGCGCCCTGCCTTCCTGCCGGGCATGGCGGCGGGCGTGCGCATGCCTGATCCGGTGCGCCGCCTTGGCTGGTCCGGCGGCGGCGACCGGCTCGGACGCCACAAGCGGTTCGGTGGAGGGCGGCGGGCCGCCGGACCAGCTGGCCTCCACCAGCTCGGAGACCCGCTGCATGAAGGCGAGCCGCGTCGGCGTTCCGGCGCGAGTGTGGGCGATGAACACCGCCACCGCATAGAGATGCCCGTCCGGCGCCGTCAGCAGGCCCACGTCGTTGATGCCGACCGAGGCGCCTCTGAGGTCGGGACCCGTGCCGGTCTTGTGCGCCAGCATCCAGCCGTGTTCGAGCCCGCCCTTCAGCCGCCGCCGGCCGGTGCGGACCTTGTCCATGATGCCGATCAGCCGCTCGGTCGACGCTGGCGTCAGCAGCCGGCCCTTGGCCAGGGCGGCCAGGCCCTGGACGGTGCCTTCGGGTGTCGCGCCGTCGATGGGATGGCTGACGTAATCGGCCAGGGTCGCCTCGCGTACGGCCAAAGGCAGGCGCGAGCGCTCGAGCGACAAGGCCGAGGTGCCGGCGAATTCCGGCCGCCAGGTCAGACCGTTGATCACCGCCTGCAGATGCTTCTCGTCCATGCCGAGGCGGACACCCGTCACGCCCTTGCGGGCCAGGATCGTCTGGATCCGCTTCACCCCGCCAGCGGTGCGGATCAGGAGGTCGTTGGCGGCATTGTCGCTGTCGCGGATGGCCCGGACCAGGAGGTCATCCAGGGTGGTGGTGTAGGTCGGAGTCACCAGCGCCTGGATCGGCTCGGAGAAGACGCTGAGGTCCTGCCGGCCGATGGTCAGGCTCTGACCGAGGTCGATCAGGCCGCGATCCGCCTGGTCAAGCAGGCCGACGGCGACCCAGACCTTGGACACGCTCTGCTGCGGGAAAGGCCGGTCGCCCTGCCAGGACGCCAGCCAGCCATCGGTCACGTCGAACACGGCGATGCCCACGTCGCCGGGAAAGCTCTGGGCGACGCGGCTAAGGTCGCGCTGGAAGGCGGCTGGGGCGGCCCGGGTCGGCCGCACCGGCGGCGGCGCATAGACGACGCGTTCGGGCGCGGGCGGCGACGCGCCGAGCGAGGAGGGTGGGGATCGCTGATCCAGCCAGATCCCGACGCCGGCGGCGGCGAGCATCAGGGCGGCGGCGGCGACGGCGAGCTGGGTTCTGGACGCGGGCACGATCCTCACAACGCGAAAGCGGCGCATGCGCCGCATCCCGATGTGAGCTTCTTGCGAGTCGGCCATGGTTTGGCCAGCAGAAGTTGGCGTCGCCGGCCTGGACAGGGACGCGCCGGACTGCCTCAGGCCTGGATGAGGTTGTGCTTGATGGCGAAGCGGACGAACTCGGCGGCGGTGCGGACGCCGGCCTTGCGCATCGCCGCGGCCCGGTGGCTCTCGACCGTCTTGATGCTGATGGTCAGCCGGCGGGCGATCTGCTTGTTGCTGTCCCCCTCCGCGATCAGCTGCGCGACCTCGAGCTCCCGCACGGTGAAGCTCTCCATCCGGGATTTCTTCCGGTCATGCACCGCTGCGTCCAGCAGCAGCTCCGATACCACTGAAGAGAAATACGGCCGGTGGGCGCCAAGGGCGGAGATGGCCGCGACCAACGCGACGTCGCCTTCGGTCTTCAGCAGGTAGCCGCGGGCGCCTGCGGCCAGGCCGCCGGATATGGTCTCGTCGTCGTCGTGCATGGTGAAGAGCAGGACCTCGGTCGCTGGCGCCCGCTGCTTGAGCTGACGCGCGACCGTGATCCCGTTCAGGCCCGGCAGGGAGACATCGAGCACCGCGACGTGGGCTTTGTGCTCCAGCGCCATGTCGACCACTTCGGTACCCGCTGAGGCCTCGCCGCAGATCTCCCAGCCCGGATGGGCTTCGACGATGTCGCGCACGCCGCGTCGAACAATCTCATGATCGTCCGCAATCAGGATTCTGAGCATTGCCCGCACACCCCAAAAGAATGCCTACCTGACCAAGAGCTATATGAAAACGCTGAATAGAATATCAGGTGAATTACTGATGCAGATTGACCAGAATCTTCGCGTTTTCGGATGTAAACGAGGCATTAATTGTCTTAGCTCTGCGCCTAATCAGGTCAAATTTCTTCATTAAGCGTCCGACCGTCGCGTGCGAGCAGGTCATGTCCCGCCAATGATTCGCAGTGATGCCCGTTATCCTGAGACCGCGAGGGGGATTTCCGATTTAGCTGACAACCTCAGCCAAGCTTCGCTAGCATCGGGCCCAGGCCCACGCGGAAGGGGCCGGCAACCAGGGACGGCCGCGCCAATGGACCGCCACGCCTTCGACTATGTGATCGTGGGGGCCGGCTCGGCTGGATGCGTCCTGGCCAACCGACTGTCGGTCGATCCTCGCGTGAGCGTGGCGCTGATCGAGGCGGGCCCTTCCGACCAGAGCCCCCTGGCCAAGCTCCTGGTCAACATCCCGGCCGGCGTGTTCAGGACCATCGGAAGCCCGCGCTACAACTGGCTCTACCAGTTCGAGCCCGACCCCCGGGTGGGCGGCCAGCCGATCTTCTGCCCGCGCGGCCGGATCCTGGGCGGCTCCAGCGCCATCAACGGCATGATCTACATCCGGGGCCACCGGCGCGACTACGACGGTTGGGCCGCGATGGGCGCCGACGGCTGGAGCTATCGGGACGTCCTCCCCTATTTCCGCAAATCGGAGAACCGTGAAGACGGAGCCGATGAATTCCACGGGTCGGGCGGAGAACTCAACGTCGCCCGCCAGCGCGATCCGCACCCGATCAACGAGGCCCTGCTCGCCGCCGCGGGCGAGCTGCAGTTCGGGCGCGCCGCCGACTTCAATGGCGCCGAGCAGGACGGCTTCGGCTACTGGGACGTGAACCAGAAGAACGGCGAGCGGCTCTCGACCTCGCGCGCCTTCCTCCAGCCCGTGTCCGGCCGGCAGAACCTGACCATCGTCACCGAGGCCCTGACCCGCCGCGTGCTGATCGAGAACGGCCGCGCCACCGGGGTCGAGATCGCCCGTCGGGGCCAGATCGAGAGGCTGAGTGCAGCGCGCGAGGTGATCGTGGCGGCCGGCGCGATCAACTCGCCCCAGGTCCTGATGCTGTCGGGGATCGGTCCGGCCGAAGAACTCAGGCGCCACGGGATCGAGGTGACCCTCGACCTGCCGGGCGTGGGCGAAAACCTGCAGGACCACCAGGACGTGATGCTGTGCTGGTCGAGCCCTCGTCACACGCTCTACGGCATGTCGTGGCGGGCGCTGCCCTGGATGCTGGCCTCGCCGTTCAAGTACCTGTTCCAGCGCAAGGGGCCCTGGACCACCAACACGGTGGAGAGCGGCGGCTTCGTCCGCTCGACCCCGGGACTGGAGCAGCCGGACCTGCAGATCATCCTGGGGCCCGAATACATGAACCAGAACCGCTCGATCCCCCGGGGGCACGGCTTCTCGTTCCACGTCTCGTTGCTGCAGCCCAAGAGCCGCGGCCGGCTGACCCTGGCGTCGGCCGATCCGGCGGCCAAGCCGAAGCTCCACGCCAACTTCCTGAGCGACCCTGGCGGAGATGACCTGGAAGCCCTGGTTCGCGGGGTGAAGATCGTCCGCCGCCTGGTGCAGGCGCCGGCCATGGACGCCTATCGTGGCGAAGAGGTCCTGCCGGGGACGGCCGCGACGACCGACGACGAGATCCGCCGGTTCACGCACGAGACCCTCGGCACGACCTTCCACCCGGCCGGGACTTGCAAGATGGGCCGCGACCGCATGGCGGTGGTGGATCCCGAGCTTCGCGTCCGCGGCATAGACGGCCTTCGCGTCATCGACGCCTCGGTCATGCCCAAAGTGGTCAGCGGCAACACCAACGCGCCTGTGATCATGATCGCCGAGAAGGGCGCGGACATGATCCTTGGACGCCAGGCCCAGGCCGACGCGGCCTGACGGCCGGGGAAGCGGGCCCTCGCAGCCTGGGGTAGTTGAAGAAGCTGAACCGGACCTAGGGTTCTCCCGCCGTACGGCTGGGGCTACGCCTGTCGACGTCGCGAGCCCAGCCAGCGCAAATCCATTTCAACGTCCACAGCTCCGGCGGGCGAGCGGGCCTCCGGGTCAAACCATCCGTCAGGAGCGCTCAGCCCAGGAGCTTAGCGATGGCCATCCGCCGCCGCCTTTCGCTGGTATCCCCATTGGTTATCGCCGCCGCGATGCTGTGCGCCGCCGGCGCTCAGGCCCAGTCCCACACAGCGCCCCACACCGTCCGGGAAGTCGTGGTCGAGGCCCCCGAAGTCGTCCACGAAACCCTCGGACGCACCTCGTCAGGCGGCATCGACGAGCTGATCTCGGTGGCGCACCACGTCAGTTTCAGCGACCTCGATCTGTCCAAGACTGCGGACGCGGCCGAACTCCAGGCCCGGGTCAAAGGCGCCGCCACGCGAGGGTGCGAACAGCTGAAGCGGCTCTATCCGCTGGGGTCGCACGACCCGGACTGCGTGAAGAAGGCCGTCGCGCACGCCATGCCACAGGTGAAAGCCGCCATGGCGCTGCGCTGAACCGCACTAGACTACGCGGCCATTGTCTGGACCATCGGTTCAATGGCGGTGACGGAGGGATTCGAACCCTCGATACGAGTTATCCCCGTATAACGGTTTAGCAAACCGCCGCCTTCAGCCTCTCGGCCACGTCACCCCAGTGAGGGCCGCCGATCTCGGGCATCGGCGGGAGCCGGTAGATAGCCGAGCCGGACCCTTTGGGGAATAGCCGCCCACCGCCTGCGGCGCCGCGGCCGAAATCCGTTGCGGGACCTCGCCTTGTTAACGGCCGGCTCACCCCGGTCTGCGAAGCTGCGGCTCTCTCATTTTCCCAGCGCCCCATGACCGCAGTCGCACGCCGCCTCCAGCCTGAGACCGCCGCGCCCGAGCCCGAGCCTTCTGCAGGGCTGGCCGAGCTTACGATCCTGCCTTCGCGTCTGGACGCGACTGACGCGGCCGCCGCCGACCCGTCCGAGCGCCGCCGCGGCCAGCGCCGGGGCCCTCTGCGGCCCGAACGCCTGTCCACCGCGCGGGCGCGGATGGACGGCCGCACCTTCGAGCGGGCTTTCCGTCTCGCCGACGGGACGATCGTCTGCGGCCTCGCCCTGGCGGTCGCGGCGCTGTCCCTGCCCGCCGACGTCCTGAAGGCCGAGGTCGGAGCGGTGCTGCCCTATATCCTGGCGGCGAGCCTGCTGCTCTGGGCCCTGGGCGCCGCCGGCGCCTACCGCTTCGGCGCGCGCGAGGGACGCGCCGGGCACCTGCTTCGCACCACGGTCGCCTTCCTGGCGCCGGCCGCGGCGACCGTGCTGTTCCTGGCCCACCCTCCCTTCAGCGCCGGGGCGGCGCCGCTCTTCCTCTGGCTCGGCCTCTCGTTCTCCGCGGTGGTGCTGGCGCACCTGGTCTGGAGCCGGCTCGTCACGCGCTGGCGCGCCGAGGGCCGGCTGACCCGCAACATCGTGGTGGTAGGCGCCACCAAGAACGCCGAACGGCTGATCGAGGCGCTGCTCGAGAGCCGCGAGGCCAATGTGCTCGGCGTCTTCGACGACCGCCTCGCCCGCGCGCCCAGCGAGATCAAGGGCGTGCCGGTCCTGGGCGACACCCAGAGCCTGTCCGCCCACCGGCTGATCCCCTACGTCGACCGCATCGTGGTCACCGTGCCCGCCAGCGCCCAGGGGCGCGTGCAGCAGATCATGGAGCGGCTGCGGGTGCTGCCCAATCCCGTCGGCCTGTTCCTCGATTTCGCGCCCGAGCGCTCGGGCGGCGCCATCGAGCGGCTGGCGCAGTCGCCGCTGGCGCCTCTCGCCGGCGAGCAGCAGACCGAGTCCCACGCCTTCTGGAAGCGGGCTCAGGACCTCGTGCTGGGCGCCCTGGCCCTGGCGGCGGCCCTGCCGGTGATGGCCGCGGTGGCTGTCGCGATCCGGCTGGACAGCCCGGGACCGATCCTGTTCCGCCAGCGCCGCCACGGCTTCAACAACGAAGAGATCGTGGTCTTCAAGTTCCGCAGCATGCGCCACGAGGCCGCCGACGCCCAGGCCGTGCGCCAGGTGACGGCCGACGACGACCGGGTGACCCGGGTCGGGCGGTTCATCCGCAAGTGCAGCCTCGACGAGCTGCCCCAGCTGTTCAATGTGCTGAAGGGCGAGATGTCGATGGTCGGGCCCCGGCCGCACGCCATCGGCATGAAGACCGGTGGGGTGGAGTCGGCCAAGCTGGTGGCGGAATACGCCCACCGGCACCGGCTGAAGCCCGGCGTGACTGGCTGGGCGGCCATCCATGGCTCGCGCGGGCCGGTCGATACGCCCGAGGCCGTGCGCCGGCGCATCGAGCTCGACGTGGAATATATCGAGCGCCAGTCGTTCTGGCTGGACCTCTACATCCTGGTCATGACCCTGCCCTGTCTGCTCGGGGACCGGTCGGCCGTTCGCTAGGGCGCGCGCGATGCGGATGTTCTGGCGTGGGCTCGTCGGCTATCTGCCGGCCAACGCGGTCCAGGGGGTCGTCGGCCTCCTGAGCGTGGTGGCGTTCACCCGCCTGCTGTCGCCCGCGGCCTATGGCGCCTATGCCGTGGCCTTCTCGGCGACCAGCCTCGCCCACACCCTCGTCTTCACCTGGCTCGAGGCCGCGATGGCGCGGTTTTACGCCCGCGAGGCCGCGGCCGAGCGGCTCGAGGACCACTTCGCCACCATCTACCGAATCCTCGCCGTCCTGGCGGTCGTCTTCGTCCTGGCGGCGGGCGCGATCTCGTGGCTGCTGCCGCTGGAGCCCGGCCTGAAGGGCGCGGTGGCGGCGGGCCTTCTCTGCACGCCCCTGCGCTGCCTCGCCAAGCTGGCCCAGGAGCATCGCCGGGCGGCCGGTCGCGTGCGGCCCTCGGCCCTGCTCGACATCGGCCAGAGCGCCGGCGCCTTCGCCGTCGGCGCGGGCCTCGCGGCCCTGGGCGCAGGCGGGGCGGCCCCCCTCCTGGGCGCCGGGATCGCGGCGATCGCCTGCGCGGTCTGGGTGCTGCCCGGAGAGATCGGCCTGGCGCGACGCGGCCACTTCGACCGCCGCCTGGCGGCGGAGCAGCTGCACTACGGCCTGCCGGTGGCCCTGTCGCTGATCCTCTCGCTGGCGCTCGCTACGACTGATCGGTTCATGCTGGCGGCCTTCCTGGGACCCGCCAGCGTGGGCGTCTATCACGCCGGCTACTCCCTCTCGAACCGCACGCTGGACGTGCTCTTCATCTGGCTGGGCGCCGCTGGGGGACCGGCCGCCATCATGGCGCTGGAGCGTGGCGGCGAAGCGGCCCTGAAGGAGACCGCGCGCGAGCAGGCGTCGCTGATGGCGCTGATCTGCCTGCCCGCCGCCGCGGGCCTGGCGCTCGTCGCCCAGCCGCTCGCCGGCCTTCTGGTGGGCGAGGGCCTCCGAGAGGGCGCCGCACGCGTCACCCCGTGGATCGCGGCCAGCGGCCTCTTCGCGGGCGCCACCACCTACTATCTGCACACCGCGTTCACCCTCGCCCGGCGAACGCGCCTGCTGCTCGTGGCGATGACCGTCCCGGCCGCGGCGAACCTGGTCCTGACCTGGGTGTTGATCCCGCGCTTTGGCCTCAACGGCGCGATGTGGGCCACCACCGCCAGCTACGCGGTGGGCGCCCTCGCCTCCTTCGCCCTGGGCCAACGGGTCATGCCTCTGCCGATCCCTTGGGGCGCCCTGGCCCGCTGCGGCCTCGCGACCGCTGTCATGGCCGCGGCGGTGCAGCTGGTCCCTGCCTATGGCGGGGCGGCCGAGCTGATCGCCAAGGCCGCGCTCGGCGCGATCGTCTACGGGATTTGCGCCTATACGCTGGACGCCGCGGGACTGCGCTCGCGCCGACTGCAGATGGTGCGCGCCTTGCAGGGAGCGCCCGCATGAATGCGCCTGTCCAGGAGTGGGTCGTCGACAACGCGGCCTGGGCCAAGGCCCGGCCGTCCCTCTCTGTCCTGATCCCGTTCCTGAACGACGACCCGCGCCAGCTGATCGCGGCGCTGGACGCCGAAGCCAGGTCCCTGAAGGGCAAGGTCGAGCTGGTTCTGCTCGACGACGGCGCGGGCGACGACGAGCTCGCGCGCAAGGTGGGCGAGGCCGTGCAGAACGCGAAGGCGCCCGCGCGCCTGGTTCAGCTGCCGAGGAACGAAGGCCGTTCGAAGGGGCGTAACCGCCTGGCCCGCCATGCCCGCTCGAAACGCCTGCTGTTCCTGGACAGCGACATGCTGCCGGACGCCCCGGACTTCCTGGCTCGCTATCTCGAGTTGCTGAAGGCGGCGAACCCGCAAGTGGTGGTCGGAGGCTTCTCGGTGGAGCAGGCCCCCTATCGGCGCGAGCATCGCCTGCACCGGCAGATGTCCCTGCGTTCGGATTGCGCGCCCGCGGCGCTGCGCGCGCGCCAGCCCGAGAAATACGTCTTCACTTCCAATCTCCTGATCAGCCGCGAGCTGTTCGAGGCCGAAAGCTTCGATGAAGGGTTCAAGGGCTGGGGCTGGGAGGATGTGGAATGGGGGGTGCGCGTCTCGCGCCGCCATCCGATCCTTCACATCGACAATCCGGCCACACACCTTGGCCTGGATCCCGCCCGGATCATCGCCCAGAAGTACGAGCAATCGGCGGCGAACTTCGCGCGGATCCTGAGGTCGCACCCCGACATCGTGAAGCGCTATCCGACCTACCGGGTGGCCCAGCTGCTCAAGCGCGTCCCGTTCTCGCGGGCCTGGCGCCCCGCCCTCAAGGCGGTGGCCCTGGCGGAAGGCGCGCCGCTACGCCTGAGGGCCCTCTGCATGCGACTCTACCGCGTCGCCGTCACCGCCCAGGCGATCTGATGGGCACCGAAGGCGCCGATCGTTCCCTGAGAGGCAAGCTGCGCCGCCGGCTGGCGCGGCTGGCCGTCCGCCACGCGGCGACCGTCGCGCCGCAGCGGCCGATGGTGTCGTTCTGCTTCGACGATGCGCCGGAGAGCGCCGCCCTGGCCGGCGCCGGGATCCTCGAGGACCGCGGGCTGTCGGGCACCTACTTCATCTCGATGGGCCTTGCCGGCCGCACTGGACCGATGGGCCCCAACGCCGACGCCGCCCTGATCGGCCGCCTGCTGGTCGCCGGCCACGAGATCGGCTGCCACACCTTCTCGCACATCAATTGCGGGGAGGCGCCGCCCGAGGTCCTCGCCGACGAGGTCGACCAGAACCTGCAGGCGCTTCAGCGCCTGGGCGCGCCCGAGCCCGTGACCTTCGCCTATCCCTATGGCGAGGTATCGGCCCGCGCCAAGGCGGCATTCGGCAGGCGCTTTGGCCTGTCGCGCGCCCTGCACCACGGCTTGATCGGCCAGGGCTCGGACCTCAACCAGGCTCCGGCGGTCGGGATCGAGGGGCCGTCGGGGGAAGCCGTGGCCCGACACTGGCTGGAGCGCGCCCTGGCCGAGTGCGGCTGGCTGATCCTCTACACCCACGACGTCCAGCCGAATCCTTCCCCCTGGGGCTGCACCCCGGAAGCATTGGCCCGCCTGGCGGACGCCGCGCTGGCAGGCGGCGCGGAGGTCGTCACGGCGGCGGAGGGATATCGGCGGGTGACCGCGCCCCTCGCCAGCTAAGGCAGGATCGCCTTCAGGAATCCCGGCGGCTCGATCTGGCCGCGGTTGAAGACCAAGCCCGCGCAGCGGCCGCCGACCTGTTCGATGGCGTCGCGAAGGGCCGCGGGCGCGCGCGTGTCGGCGCCGTCGGCGGCGACCACCAGCACGGTCATATCCATCAATGGGGCCATGGCCAGCCCGGCCTGGGAGCGGTCTGCCGAGGGCGCGTCGACCACCACCAGCTCGGCGTGGCGGCGCATGGCGTTCCAGTAGTCCTCCGACGGCGCCAGGTGCGGCGTCTGGCCCCCCGTGAGCCGCTCGCGCCTGAAGCGGGTGACCCACAGCTTCGAGCCGCCGGCGTTCTGGCCCGAGAGGTAGTTCGCGTCCGGGACCGCCCTGCCCTGTCGGTCGCGGACGGGCGGATGGACGGTGAAGAAGCAGGAGCCGTCGGGCGAGGCGATCGCCGGGCGGCCCAGCACACCATAGCGCCCGGGCTCGGCGGAGACGGCCGCGTGTTGGCCGGGCGCCATCAGGTCGAGGTCGACCAGCCAGACCGGCTTGCTGGCGCGGCCGGCGGCGAAGCGGGCGAATTCGCGGGCGATGGTCGAGCAGCCTTCGCCGCGCGTGGCGCACATGAACTCCACGACCCGCCCGCGGCCCGCCCGCGGGGGCCCGAGGGAGGCCCAGAGTTGCGCCATCTCGACCGTCAAATTCACCATCACCCGAATCGCAAGGCGCGCAGACCTGTCAGGCTAGCCCATTACGCGAGCCACCCAAGCGCAGAGCGCGTCAGGCGAAAGTGTGCGCGGTTTCGCCGCCCGAACGCGCTCGAAGTCAAAGACTCTGGGGAGGTAACGCGCCAGCTATGGCTCAGGCTTCGCCCTTGTAGCGAGCGGACGCCAGCACCGGCAGATCGAGGGTGCGCGAGGCCGAGGCCGCAGTCGGGAAGCCGCGACGCAGGAACAGGCGCGCCAGGCCGAAGCAGGCGGCCGTAAAGGCGGCGAACAGGAAGGCCAGCATCAGCACCGGCTTCTTCAGGCTCTTGCCGGCCGAGGGCGGGGTCGGCCGCTCGACAATGCGCACCGCTCCGAAGCCGCGCGCGGCGGCGCCCTGGGCCAGGGCCTCCTGCTTCTTCTGGACCAGGCCCTTGACGTCGTCCTGCAGGAGCCCGCGGTTGCGGGTGAGGTCCAGGTATTGGGGCTCCAGATCGTTGAGCTTCTGGCGGCGGGCGGCGATCTGAGCGAGCTGGTCTGAAAGGGCCGACTGGCGGTCGCGAAGGGACGCGGCCTCGGCGTTCAGCTGGATCTGCTCGGTCTGGACGGTCTGGTAGAGGGGATTGAGCCCGATGCGCGCGGCGCCGGGGCTCTGGCCGCCGCCCTGGGCCATCAGGGCCTCGAGCGAGGCGATCTTCTCGTCGATGTCCCTGACCGGCTGGCTGGCGGGCTTGTAGCGCGACAGCAGATCCTGGCGGTCGACCCTGAGCTGCAGCAGCTTGCTGGCCGCGGCGGGATCGGTGTCGTGGTAGAGCTTGATATCGGGGCTCACAGCGGAAATCTGCCGCCCGAGTTCGCCGAGCCGTCCGGAAATCTCCCTCAGCCGCGCCTGCACCCGGTAGTTCT